>JBGTIE010000758.1:0-3376 GCA_041745855.1 Lysobacterales bacterium
GCGGCTGGCAGTCGGTCGCACCCTTCGGTGCCGGACGCCAGCCACTGCAGCAACTGAGCTGGATCGGGTCACTCGGCTGCGGCGCTGGGGGCGGCGGCAGTGTCGACGGAGTTGCCCGCTACAGCGGCGCCTGGTTCGATCCGTTGCGCTCCGGTGAAGGTGGGTTCCTCCATCTGCAGGCCGATGGCCGCGCCTTTTTCCTGTGGTTCAGCTTCCGTCCCGAGGGCGGCCAGGCATGGTTCTATGGCGAAGGACTGTGGGATGCCAGCGGTGTCAGCTTCAATGATTTGCTGCGGCCGGTGGGTACCCGTTTCGGCGCCGATTTTAATCCCGCGGCAGTCCGCTTCGAGCGCTGGGGCAGCGCCCGCATCGATTTCCACAGCGCCACCAACATCCGCCTGAGCTACAACGCCGACAGCAGCGCCTGGGGCAGCGGCACGCTGAACTGGGTCCGGCTGACTCAGCCGCTGGGCGCGGCACCGGCGGCGCAGTGACGCGGGCTTTGGCTCGTACTCATGCATCAGAGGTCTGTGTGAGTTTCAGGGCCCAGGGCCCAGGGCCCAGGGCCCAGAAGGTCAAGAGCAGCTCCGCGGCGGCTTGGAGCAGCGCCTGCTCGGTTTCGAACTCGCCACTAGATTCGGCTTCGAACTGGGCCCTGGGCCCTGAGCCCTGGGCCCTTGAACTACCCGGATATAGAGAGGAGATCACTTTGACCAGGCTCCAAAGGAACGACGTGCACTTGCCCAAGCCCGCCAAACTGGGTACGTTTGAGAGTCTTTTTGTCGGCTGGAACGAATTCCATGCGTTTTGAACACGTCGCCATCGCCGGAATCACCCATGTCGAAGCGCCGCACCGGCTGACTTCGGCCGAGATCACGCAACGGCTGCAACCGACCCTGCAGCGACTTGGCATCCGCGGCAATCTGCTCGAGGACGTGGCCGGCATCAATGCCCGCCGGGTCTATGACGAGGACACGCCGCCGTCCGACCCGGCCACCCAGGCGGCCGAGAAAGTGCTGGCCGAAACCGGTCTGGATCGCAGCAAGCTGGGCATCCTGATCAACACCTCGGTCTGTCGGGATTACCTGGAGCCGAGTACCGCCAGCATCATCCACGGCAATCTGGGCTTGTCCGAGAACTGTCAGAACTTTGACGTCGGCAACGCCTGCCTGGCCTTCCTCAACGGCATGGACATCGCCGCCCGGATGATCGAGCGTGGCGACATCGAATACGCGCTGATCGTCGATGGCGAGAACAGCCGGGTGATCACCGAACGCACGATCGAGCGGATGCTGCGGCCGGACATCACCGAGGCCGAGTTCCGCGGCGAGTTTGCCTCGCTGACGCTGGGCTCGGGCGGGGCGGCGATGGTCATGGGCCGGCGCGATCTGGTGCCCGACGGTCATGCCTATCTGGGCAGCGTCACCCGCGCCGCGACGCAGTTTTCGCGTCTGTGCCGGGGCAACCTGGACCGCATGATCACCGATACCAAGACGCTGCTGGTCGAGGGCCTGAAGCTGGCCGGCAAAACCTTCCAGGCCGCCCGCGTGGCTTTTGGCTGGGTCATCGGCGAGATGGACGAGTTTGTGATCCACCAGGTCAGCCGGGTGCATACCGAGGAACTGGTCCGGCTGCTCGGCATCGATCCGCGCAAGGTGCTGACGATCTTTCCCGAGTTCGGCAACATCGGCCCGGCCAGTGTGCCGGTGGCGCTGTCGAAGCTGAAGGAAAGCGGTCGACTGGTCAAGGGCAAGCGCATTGCCCTGCTCGGCATCGGCTCGGGTCTGAATTGTTCGATGGCCGAGGTCGTTTGGTAACAGCAGGCCGGCGGGAACTCCTCCGGCTCCGGACGGACCAAGCAACAGCCCCGGTATGACAAGGCATGGGCCTGAGCGCGATCGCTCGGGCCTTGTTGCTTTTCGGGCCCGACACACTTTCACTGTAGAAACCCTGCGCTGTCGAATCAGCGCAGACCAATCAGGATGGGGACCAGTGCAGGACTTCGCGACGTACAAGGATTTCTGGAACCACCAGGCGCGTGACCGCGTCAATGCGATGCTGGCGGTCGATGGCAGCGGCGATGAGGAGGTGCTGCATTGCACCGGACTGTACACCGCCGATCAGGTCGCCGCAGCGCTTGATCTGCGGCCGACCGACCGGGTACTGGAACTGGGCTGCGGGGTCGGTCGCATCGGTCGCGAACTGGCCGACCGGGTCGCCCACTGGCACGGCCTGGACATCTCCGAGCGGATGATCGAGGTCGCCCGTGATCGCCTGCGAGACCACGCCAACACCCAGGTCGACACGCTCAACCGCACCCGGATGGATCCGGTCGCCGATGGCAGCATCGACAAGGCCTACAGCGTTGCGGTGTTCATCCACATGGACAAGGAAGACCTGTTCCTCTATCTGCAGGACCTGTATCGCGCGTTGCGGCCGGGCGGTCGGCTCTACTTCGACTGCTGGAACCTGGCCCATCCGGTCGGCTTCAAGCGCTTTGCCTATGAGGTAGGCCGCTTTCGCGACCAGCCGTCAGTGGCGCGCAAAGATGTCGCCCGCAACCAGTTCGCTTGCCCGCAGGAGATCGAGATCTACCTGGCCCAGGCCGGTTTCAAGACCGCCCTGGTGCTGGCCGACTCCCCGTGGGTGCAGGCGGTCGCGATCAAGCCCGTTGACGAGCTGGACTTTCCAGCCGAGCAGGCACGACTGCAGGGCCGGCGCGAGCAGATCATCTACGGCCCCGGCTGGACCGAGTTTTTCGACCGCCTGATGGCGGTGATCTTCGAAGGCGAGCACCCGGCCACCCTGCTGCAGGAGCTTGATCGCCGCGCCACCGATGGCAGCGCTGAAGCTCGCATGTTCGCGACCTGGCTGCGCGGCTTCTGGAAACTGACCGAGGCCCAGTTCGGCGCGGTGCCAGCGCGCGCCTGAGAAAAACGCACTGCGGACGGCGTCACCTGCCAGCCTGGACTCCGTTCGGACCCGTCCTCTTCACGTCAGCTTGCAGTCAATCGGCTGAAATGATGGGCTTGCTCGTGTCACGGGACAGGGACGTATAGTGCAACCTCCTGAACGGATTCGATGCGGACGGATGAGCATGCGGATGGCCTTCTCGATGGCTTGCGTCACGCTGGGTCTGCTCGGTTCGCTGGCCATGGCCCAGATAAAGGCGCGGGTGAGTGTGGAGACGCCGGTACTGGCGGAGTTTGGTGAGCGCTTCAGTCTGACCGGGACAATCAGCGCCGAGCGCAGCGCGCGCTTGTCGCCGCGGGTCGATGGGCTGATCGCTGAAGTGTTGGTCGATGCCGGGGATGAGGTTGCCACAGGCGATGTGCTGCTGCGGCAGGACGATGCGGTGGCGCGCCAGGCGCTGGCG
>JBGTIE010000759.1:0-3252 GCA_041745855.1 Lysobacterales bacterium
CCTGTGCCCTGTGCCCTGTGCCCTGTGCCCTGTGCCCTGTGCCCTGTGCCCTGTGCCCTGTGCCCTGTGCCCTGTGCCCTGTGCCCTGTGCCCTGAGCTCAACGCAGGCCAACAGAACAACCTACTAACTGGAACAGCCCCAAAAGTGACCGCCTACTACCTCCACATCAAGCTCATCCACATCTGCTGTGTGATCGCCAGCGGCGGATTGTTCTTCTTCCGCGGATTGTTGCTGCTGAACGGGCTGAAGTCTGGCAACCATGCGCTGCTGCGCTGGCTCAGCTACGCCATCGACACCGCGTTGCTGACCGCTGCCTTGATGCTGCTGAGCGTGCTTCGGCTCAATCCATTCACCCAGCCCTGGCTGGCAAGCAAGATCCTGTTGCTGGTGCTCTACATCGTGCTCGGCAGCTATGCACTCAAGCGCGGCCGCAACCAACGCACCCGGCTGCTCTGCTTTGTCGCCGCGCTGACGGTTTACGCCCTGATCTACGGCATCGCCCGTGCTCACCATCCTTTGGCGTGGCTGGCGTGAATGCAAGATCACGCGAGCAGGATCTCTCGCACCAACCTTTCCAGATGGACGAAGTAACGTTGCAAATAGTCGATGCCATTGAGTTCGTCGAGCAGGAAGGGATTCATCAGCGTGTGGCGCAGGATCAGCAGGCGGTCGTCGGCCTCGCCGTCGGCCGCCAGCGTGGCCGGATCCAGACCAAGCGCGCGGAACAGCCGCTCACGCTCGACCGGACCCAGCAACGCCGGGCGCAGGGTAGTGACCGAGCCATAGAATTCGCGGCTGGAGACGGGCTTGCTCGGGTCGACCCGCAGGCCGTCATAGAGCCGGCGGACAAAGGCATTCAGCCCCGCAACGCTGTGGTTGCCGCACGGATTGAGGGCGAGGCAAACCAGATTGCTGTCCGGCTCGAACGGCATCAGGACCCGTAGCAATTCGCCGGTGCGCTGCCCGAACTCGGCCATCGCGCGACGAAAGGCATCGGTAGCGAGCAGGGTCTGCGCTGGCAGGCGGCCAAAGTTGAGATGATCCAGCGGCATCACGCGGTGGGTAATGCACACGGCGGCGGCCATCGCGCCGGCCTTCGAGCCCTCGGGCACGTAGCGCCCGATCGCGCGCATGCGGTCATGAAAGCCCTTGCCGTCGGAAGCGGCGAAGACATAGTCGGCCTGCTCGGCCAGCAACTCCATGCAGCGATGGTCGCGCGCGACGAAGGCGCCAGCGCCATAGGCGATGTAGCCGAGCTTGTGCGGGTCAATGGTGATCGAATCGGTGGCCGCGAGCGCGGCGAAGGCGGCGTGCACCGGCGCCGACGGGAAGTGCTCGAACTCAGCTCGCACCGCCGCTAGAGGTCGTAACGAACCATCCGGGTCACGGAACAGGGTCGCCAGGTAACCACCCCAGGCAGCATCGACATGGACCGTGAAGCCGGTGCCGCGCGCACCAAAACGCTCGCGCAGCGCAACCAGCTTGTCGATCGGATCGATCGTGCCGAACTCGGTGCTGCCGAGGATGCCCACTACCATCAATACGCTGTCGCCGGACCGATCCAATTGCGCCAATTGCTCGGCCAGGGCGTCGGCATCCAGCCGCATGTCGCGTTCGGGCACACGCAGTAGGGCCTGCCTGCCGAGGCCCAGATTCTTCACGCCCTTGGCCCAGGAATAGTGCGCGGTCAGCGCCGCCAGTACTTTCGGCGGACGCAGGCCGGAGTGGCGCTCGAAGAAGCCCACCAGCCCGATCTGCTCCAGCCGGGCCGCCTCGATCCGGCGAGTCCAGCGCGCGCGCACCAACGGCGACTCCGCCGCCAGCCAGCGCTGGCAGTCCACGAACAGCTGCCGCTGCGTTGCGGGGGAGAGGTTCCACAGTGTGCGTGCGTCACGCCCGCCGAGCAGATCCAGCGCACCCGCATCGAGCAACGCGACCGGAAAGGCCTTCATCGACAAGGCCAACCGCAGCGCCTGGAAGTTGGCCAGCGTGCCGCCGCTGGTCAGGTGACCGAAGGCGCAGTCGGGCTGCTGCGTATCGCTGGGATAGCCGACCATCCGCGCCAACTGCAAGCCCGCCTCCAGTTCCAGATCGAGCGTGATCGGCGCGGCCTCCTCGGAAATATTGTTGGGGTTGTAGGGCAGGGTCAGGATCTGCGCCGCCAGTCCGGGGATGAGCAGGTCCGACACCATGTGGCCGAGATAGCGCTGACTGTGGAACGGCACTGAGCGCTTGAGCGCGGCCGACAGGCGGTGCAGCTCACGCCGCAGTCGCGCCTCGAAGGCCTGACAGGCCGGCTGCTGCGCGGCATTGGTCGGGATCGCGGGCGGATCCTCTGGATGCACGTTGCGACGCCAGTAGACGTGGTCGCGCAGGAACTCGGTGACCAAACGCTCGAGCAGCGCGTCATTCTCGCCGTAGGGGCCAAGGAAGCAGGGATAGAGGTCGGCTGTACTCATGGCCGCATCCTGACCCGAAATCTGGCCGACCGCGTTGATCTGGGTCAGCGAACCGGCGGCCGCGGCTGCGATCTGCGACTCAATCGTCGCCATTGTCCCGGTGGGTTCGATCAGGCCGGCCCGCGATCAAGCAAAGTCGATGCGATACAGCGCGAGGTAGACCAGCACTCCCGAGACAGATACATACAGCCACGGCGGCCAGGTCCAGCGCGCCCATGCCCGATGCAATGCGGCGTGCCGGTTCCAGCCCAGCACGCCGGTGATCGCGATCATCGGCAGGCTCATCGCAGCCAGCACGACATGGCTGATGAGGACGGTGTAGTAGCCCACGCGCCAGCCGCCGGAACCGCGAAACATGCGGATCGGGAAGTTGTAGTGGTAGATCAGATAGCCCACCAGAAACAGGCCGGATACAGCCAGGGCGCAGAGCATTAGACGCTGATGGCGGACGATCTCGCCGCGCGCGATGGCCCAGCGCGCCGCCAGCAGCAGGCTCGCTGCGGTCAGGTTCAGCATCGCGTTGGCATGCGGCAGCCAGTCGAGGGCAATCATGAGGGCGATCTTGCCCAAGCTGGCGGGGGCCGCCCTTGATCCGGGTCAAGGAATCGCCGACGCCTTCCCATCATCTTGGGATCAACCTGCTACCACACGCGAGGAGTTTTGATGCCACTCACCAGGCGCCACCTGATCGCCACCCTGGCCACGCTCGGGGTGACTGCTGCCAGCCTGCCACTGGCCCATCGCATGGGTCTGTGGTCCGGCGGCGGTCCGCCAGAGGATGGCCGTGTCGGC
>JBGTIE010000760.1:0-10769 GCA_041745855.1 Lysobacterales bacterium
CGCCACCGGTGAGGCCCGAACCCGCGCCTGCTCCAGCCAGACCCGCCGAGCCGCCGCCGACCCAGGTTGCTTCGACCGAGCCGGTGCCCTCAGTCGCCCAGTCCACTGCGCCGCAGAATCGGGAAGTCGAGCTGATTCAGCGGGTCAATCCGAATTACCCGGCGCGTGCGCTCCGGCAGCAGGTATCGGGCTGGGTGGATCTGGAATTCACGATTACGGAGTTTGGCGATGTGACTGATGTGCGCGTCGTCGATGCCGATCCGAAGCGCATCTTCGATCGTGACGCGGTTCGGGCGGTACAAGCCTGGAAGTTCCGACCCAAGCTGGAGAATGGCCAGGCGGTCGCGACTTCGGCCCGTCAGCGACTGGAATTCTCGCTCGGTCGCTAACCCGGATCACCGGCGCCTCGCGATTGGAACCTTCGGAAGCTTCCCCGGTGTGTCCCGTGCTATCGGGGCCTCAGCGCGCGGCGCGCACCAGACCGGTATGGCCGAAGTGGTTGACGTCGAGCCAGATTTCCGGACCCAGCCCCAGTCGTCGGTCCAGTATGGTCGGGAACAGCGCGGACGGCATCCCACTTTCGCTGTTCCAGACGATGGCCACCCCGAAATCGGCTTCCGGCATGACGCCCATCAGCGCGCGGTAACCCTGTACCGCGCCGGCATGAAAGACCAGTTGCTGGCCGGAGTACTCAAACACCCGCACGCCCAGCCCATAGCCGGCATGGCTCAGTCGCTTGCGACGCCAGCCGGTGCCGCGGATCTCGGTCGGTGTTTCGATTCTTGCCTCGGCCATCTGGTCAAGCACCGCCGGGCCGAGCACGTCCGGGCGTGATCCCAGCAACGCCTGCATCCACTTGGCCAGATCCAGCGCACTGGCGTTGACTCCGGCCGCCGCGGGAAGACGGTAGTAGGTCGGCAGAGGCTCGACCGCACGCAAGCGCCCGCTCCGGCGCACATGCGGTCGGGCCCAGCTGTCGGAGGCCAGCAGCGCGTCGCGACCCAGGCTGGCCTGGTCCAGGCCCAGCGGCATGAAGATCCGGCGTGCCATCAAGACATCGAGAAAGTCACCGGTGGACGCTTCGGCGATGACACCGGCCAGGGTAAAGGTGACGTTCTGGTAGGCGTAGCAGTCGCCCGGCCGACACTTCGGCGTGACCTTGTCCAGATCGCCGACGAGTGTATGCAGCTCTTCGTTGGCTTCGATACGCAGGTCGAAAGTGTGATGGGGCAGGCCGGTCCGATGGCTCAGCAATTGCTCCAGCGTCAGGGTGCTGCTCAGGGTCGGATCCTTGAAACGGATCTGTGGCAGATAATCGGCCAGCGGTGTACCCCAACGCAGGAAGCGCTCCTCCACCAGCAACGACAACAATGCCGCGGTGAAGGTCTTGCTCAAGGACGCGATTCGAAAAGCGGTGCTGGCGTTGGCGCCGACGCCTGAATCGACCGCGGTCTCGCCAAAGGACTCCGCCAGCCAGATCTTGTCGCGACTGGTAATGGCAATGGCCAGCGCCGGCACCTGACCGGTGGCGACCATGGCGGTGCCTACTTCGGCGACCTGCTGGGCCAGCAACTGGGCCGCTGCGTCATCCAGCGTCGGGATGGCCGGCCTTGCAGGCGGTGCCGTCCCCTGTGACCAGGCCGGGACGCTCAGCAGCAGCGCAACGCCAACTGCCATGGCGATGGCGCTGCACCGCAGTGGTTTGGCAACAGGGGGCTTGGCAAGAGGGTGGGGGAAAGGAGGGGGCGCGGCTTCAACGCCGCTGTTGCTGCTGTACCAGATCTTTGTCAGGTCCGTAATTCCATTCATCCCCGTATTCTAGCGGTACCGAGGCGAGCAGCAGGTGAGCGGATGACACTGGTTCAGCAGATCTATACGTATCCCCTGAAGTCCGCGGCCGGCGCCGCGTTGCAAGCATGTCCCGTGCACGGCCTTGGCCTGTCCGGCGACCGACGCTGGATGCTGGTCGATTCCAGCGGACGCTTCGTCACCGGTAGAACGCTGCCGGGGCTGGTCCTGTTGCGTGCAACGGTGCTCGACGACGGTCTGGTGCTGACCCGCGCCGACGGCGACGGTGTGATCGCTCGGGTGGCTTCCGAGGCGCAGCCGCTGATGGTCACAGTCTGGACGGACACGGTCGCGGCCGCACCGGTCCAGCCCGAAGTGGATGCCTGGCTGAGCGAATACTACCGTCGGCCGATGCGGCTGGTTCATCTGGCCGATCCGCAGGCTCGTTCGCTGGCGCGCAAGGGAATCGATGGCCATGTGTCCTTCGCCGATGCCTACCCGCTGCTGCTGACCAGCCGTGCCTCGCTTGAGGCACTGTCGTCGGCGGTCGGACGGACGCTGGACATGCGCCGATTCAGACCGAACCTGGTGGTCGAGGGCAACCCGGCCTGGAGCGAGGATGGCTGGCGCCGAATCCGTGTCGGCGCGGTGGAGTTCCGCGTCATCGGTCGCTGCGCTCGATGCATTTTCACCACGGTCGATCCGGATACTGCCGAGCGCTCGGTCGATCGCGAGCCGCTGACGACGCTGGAACGCGAGCGACCGTTTCCGGAAGGCGCCTGTTTCGGCGTCAATATCATGCCGCTGCTGGAAGAAGGCGAAGGGCTACCGGCCGAGGACTCGGAGATTGAAGTGGGCGATCGGGTCATTGTGTTGGAGTAATCGCTCTACGCTTTTCCGGCAAAGACTGACAGGCTGGCGGTCAAGGGGAAGCAGGTGTACGACTACATCATCGTTGGAGCGGGCTCGTCCGGGTGCGTGCTGGCGCATCGCTTGAGTGCCGATCCACAGGTCCGCGTGCTGCTGGTCGAGGCCGGCGGTCGGGACTGGCATCCGTTCATCCACATGCCGGCCGGGCTGGCCAAGCTGGTGCAGAACCCGCGCCTGAACTGGAGCTACGAAACCGAGCCCGAGCCGCAACTCAACAACCGGCGGATGTACTGGCCGCGCGGTCGGGTCCTCGGCGGTTCCAGCTCGATCAACGCGATGTGCTATATCCGTGGCCATGCCCGCGATTACGATGACTGGGCCGAGGCTGGCAATCACGGCTGGAGCTACGCTGACGTGCTGCCCTATTTCAAGCGCGCGCAGGACCAACAGCGAGGTGCCGATGCCTTCCATGGCACCGGCGGGCCGCTGGCGGTACAGGATCTGCGCCATACCAATCCACTGAGCGAGGTCTTCCTGCAGGCGGCCGTCGCAGCCGGCCATCGGCGCCGCATGGATTTCAACGGCGCCGAACAGGAGGGTGTGGGTTACTACCAGGTGACCCAGCGCGATGGCCGTCGCTGCAGCAGTGCCAGCGCCTATCTGAAGCCGGTCCGGCACCGCACCAACCTGGAGGTGATGACCCACACGCTGGCGGAGCGGATCGAGTTCCGCGGCGATCGCGCTTGCGCCCTCCACGTCCGTCAGGGCGGGCGCTCGCGGCGGCTGGAAGTACGATCTGAGATCCTGCTCGCCGGCGGCGCGATCAACTCACCGCAGTTGCTGATGCTCAGTGGCATCGGGCCTGAAGCGAGCCTGCGCGAGATCGGGATACGACCACGCGTGCTGCTGCCCGGCGTGGGCGAGAACCTGCAGGACCATCTGGACCTGTGCCTGCTGCAGCGCAGCAGCCAGCCAATCACCTACGATCGCAGCAGCGATCTGCTGGTCGCTCTCAAGTATCTGTTCACCCGTTCGGGCATCGGCAGTTCCAACATCGCCGAGGCCGGCGGATTTGCGCGCAGCGCTCGCGCGCCCGATCAGCGCCCGGATCTGCAGTTCCATTTCGTCCCGGCCCTGCTCGACGACCACGGCCGCAACCGCCTGCCGGGTGACGGCTACACCCTGCATGTCTGTGGCTTGCGTCCGCGCTCGCGTGGGCGCATCTGGTTGCGCTCCACCGATCCCGCCAGCGCGCCTGCCATCCAGGCGAACTACCTGACGGTCAACGAAGATCTGGACGTGCTGCTGAGCGGATTCGAGCTCAGTCGTGAGATTTTCGCCCAGGCCCCATTTGCGGAGTACGACGGCGGCGAACTCTATCCAGGCGCCGAAGTGCGTGACCGGCCGGGCCGGATCGAGTATCTGCGGCGCAAGGCCGAGACCATCTATCACCCGGTCGGGACCTGTCGGATGGGAAGCGACGAGTCCGCCGTGGTCGACGCCAGACTGCGTGTCCACGGCACCCGTGGCCTGCGCGTGGTCGATGCCTCGATCATGCCGACACTGATTGGCGGCAACACCAATGCGCCGACGGTCATGATCGCCGAAAAGGCCGCAGATCTGATTTGCTCCAAATGAGTGCAAGCGGCAGAATGCGCTTCCCGGGGACGCTGGCCAGGGCGTCCGGACGACGCCCGGTCGGCGCCATCCCAGCCGCCTGAAGGTGGGGTTATGACGACCGAGGCGGCCGCGGTGACCGCAGCGCCACCCGCCCGCCTGCGCTGGCGGCTGGCATTGTCCTTCGCCTACTTCTTCTTTCTCCTTGCCGCCTATTACGTGGTCCGCCCGTTGCGCGAGGAAATGGGGGTGAGCTTCGGCCCCGAACGGCTGCAATGGCTGTTCACGGCCACCTTCGTGGCGATGCTCGCGCTGACACCGGTCTACGGTGCGCTGGTGGCCCGCTTTCGGCGCCGGGTCTTCGTCCCGCTGGTCTATTTGTTTTTTCTGGGCTGTCTGCTGGTCTTCCAGTCGATCGTCGCCAGCGGTTCCGGCGGCACCTGGCTGGCGCCGGTGTTCTTCGTTTGGGTCAGCGTATTCAACCTGTTCGCGGTGAGCGTATTCTGGAGCTTCATGGCCGACGTCTGGGACAGCGATCAGGCCAAGCGGTTGTTCGGCGTGATCGCCGCAGGCGGAACCTGCGGCGGCATCGCCGGCCCCTTGCTGACCCGCGGCGTGGCCGAAATGGTCGGGCTGTCCGGGCTGATGCTGATCGCCGCTGCCTTGCTCGCGGTGGCGCTGCTGATTGTGCTGGCGCTGGGTCCGATCGCGCGCTCGCGTGAAGCCGGACAGGCGCAGTTGGCGCCGGATGAACCCATAGGCGGTAACTTCCTGGCCGGGGTCCGGTTGGTTATCGAACGGCCCGAGCTGCGGCCATTGGCCCTGTTGATGTTCATCGGTGTGCTGATCGGCACAGTGATTTACCTGCAGCAGGCGCGCGCGGTCGAGGCTGCGTTCTCCGATCCGGTCGAGCGCACCGCCTTCTTTGCCGGCATCGATCTATGGGTCAATATCCTTACCCTGATTGCCCAACTGGGTCTGACCCGCTGGTTGTTCACCCGCTTGGGTACTGGCCGGGTGCTGCTGATCCCGCCGCTGCTGATCCTCGGCTGCTTCCTTGCGCTCTATTTCATGCCGACGGTCTGGGTGCTGGCGGCGGTGCAGATCCTGACCCGGGCCGGGCGCTTTGCGCTGACCGAGCCGGCGATGGCCAGCCTGTACACCAGCCTGGATCGCGAAATCCGCTACAAGGCGAAGGGCTTCATCGACACCGCCGTCTATCGCTTCGGCGACGTCAGCAGTGCCTGGATGGTGAGCTTGCTGTCCTCCGCCGGTTTGACCCTGGCAGGCTTCGCCGCGCTGGGTTCGGTGATCGCGTTGGGGATGAGCCGAATCGGCTACGTCGCCGGCACGGCCCACGAGCGACGAATTGTGAAGCAGTCGAAGCGCGGGGACGATTCGCCAGCGGGGCAATAGTTGTCGTGCTCTGATGACGCGAGCTACGAAAGAGCGGTTTTAGGTTTTAGGTTTTAAGTTTTAGGGTGGAGCGAGATCTAGAGCTTGAGAACTACCGCAGCGCTCGCTCTTGCCCTTGCTCTTTCCCAAAACCTAAAACCTAAAACCTAAAACCGGCCGAGTGACGACCGAGCTCTGTCATGTGCGACCAATGCCGCCTCAACCCGCCCAGCGCCGGAAATCGAAGTCGAATTCGGTCGTTGGTGCAGCGATCGTATTGGACAGCACATAGTCCACGCCCAGTCGCTCGACCATCGCCAGCGCGTCACGTCGTTCGATCTCGCGCGCCACGACCTGGGCATTTGCATCCTGGGCGCGCCGGACCAGACTACACAGGGTGCTCTCCTCGATGTTGCCGGCGTCGCCCTTGACCGCTTCCGGGGCCAGCAGGACCAGATCCACCGGCGCCAGCTTCAAGCGTGGCACCGCCGCCAGGTCACGACCGAAGTCGCCCAGCGCTACCCGTACACCGAGCCGATGCAGCGCATCGGTGGCCGCCTTCAGGTGCTCCAGGCTGTCGACCAGCAGCGCCGATGGCAGCACCAGCGCCAGTCCACTGCCGGACAGCTTGCGCCGCTTGAGCTCGGCCGCCAGCCAGGGCAGGAAGCTGGCATCGTCGAGCTGGGCCGGATGGATTTCGTGCAGCAGACGCAGCTGGCGACCCCGCGCCAGCTGGCTGGCGCGCAAATCAAGCGCCTGCGCCAGCAGCCGTAGATCGAGCAACAGCAGGCGCTTGCGGTCGCCGCCCAGCTTCACCACGTCGGCGTAGGACAGACTGCCCTGATCGGCTTGACTGGCAGGCCAGCAGGGCATCAGCAGATACTGGCCTCCGACCCGGCCGGCGACCGGCAGCAAGGGCTGACCGAGCAGTGTTGCCGGCTGATCCTCGGGCCGCGCCAACAGCGCACCGGCACGCGCCTCCCGTCCGGCGGGCTTGAGCGAATTGGCGCCTTCATCGAACCACAGACAGCGATTGCCCCCCAGATTCTGCGCCGCCAACGCTGCCGCCCGGGCCTGATCGACGCAGGCTTCCGCCTGATCGACCCGTAGCGGCACCACGCCGATGCTGCAACGCAGCTCACAGCGCTTCCCGGCGAGCACGCTTTTCGCCTTAGCCAGGACCTCACGCACGGCCTCGGCCAGGACCATCATTTCGTGCCGCTCGGCACGCTCGGCGGCAACAAGGTAGGAGAAATCCTGGAACTGGCCGACCAGGTCCGCCGCGCCGAGCGTGCTGGCCAGCAGTTCGGCGACCAGACGATCGATCTCCGCCAGGTGACTCAAGCCCAGCTGACGGCGCAAGTCGTCGGCGGTGTCCAGGGAGATGAACAGCACGCCGGCCTCGCGCCTGGGTGCCCATTGACGCAGCTTCTGGAGGAAGCTGCTGCGGTCGATCAGGGCCTTGCCGGGCGCAGCCTCGGAACGCGCACTGGCGGCCCAGCGGCGGGCCCGATCCAGACGGCTGGTCACCACGCTGGCAAGATGACGCGGCTTGACCGGCTTGATCAGATACTCGTCGGCGCCCGCGGCAATGGCTGTCTCGCGCTGGCGCAGATCGCGGCTTTGACCGGCGACGACGATCGGCAAATGCAGGCTGCCAGGCCATTCGCGTACTGCCTGCACCGCGGCCAGGCCGTGCCCTTGCGGCAGGTCGGCATCGACGATGACCAGGTTGGGACGGAATTCGGCATAGGCCGAGGCGAGCTCATCGGTACTGATGACGATGCGCACCGTACAGCCCTGGGCTTGCAGCCAGCGCGCCTGTTCGATACCGCGGTTGCGCTCGGCATCGATCAGCAGGACGCGACTGCTGCTGCCCTCGTTGCCGGCCAGTCCCAGCGATTCCACCAGCACGCCGGCATCCAGCGGTGGTTCGAAGAAGCTCAGCCCCAGCTGATTGGCGACCAGCCGCCGACCGAGATCCCTGCGGTCACTGATCAGCGCCAGGCGCAGGCTGTTGCTGGGGCCGCCCGGCTGTTCGATCCGCCGTTTGATGGCGCACGCCGCTTCAATCAGATGGGCGCCGAGCAGCATTGATGATGGCCACTCCGGCTCCCGTTCCAGCGCCTGTGGCGTCGCCAGGACACGCAGCTCCAGTCGCTGTTCACGGGCGATCTCGGCCAGATGCCCGGTCAGACTGTCGGACAGTCCGATCAGTCCCAGCCGCCTGACAATGCGTGGTACCGGGGTCTCGCTGTTGATGCACGGTGCCGCGCTGCGGCGCTCCTCCTCCAGCGGTGCCAGATCGACCTCCAGGGCGGAACTGGCAAGCATGCTGATCAGACCACTGAGATGACTGAGCTGGTCTTCCTCCGGTGCATCGGAGGTCTCCACGAACAGCCGCAGCGCTTCCTCCAGTTCAGTCGCCTTGCGACTGAGTGAAAGACGCAGGCGCTCACTCGCCTTGACGATCTGCCTGGCGGCGAGCTGGATTCCCCGCCCGTGAGCCGGGTTCCAGCCGGCGTTGGACAGGGCCTGCCATTGCAGCGCCAGGGTCAGCGCGTGCTGCTTGAGCGACTCGCGCGCACGCGCGACATCGGCGCTGACATCGGAACTGGCAATGGCTTGCGCGGGATCGGTATTCATCATGTGCAAGTTTCCCTCAGTCGCGGCCCGCGATTCTGTGGGCTTGGTCAGATCCTGAACAAAAAGCCGAGCAAGATTCGCGCCCGCGCCCTGGCTGCGCCTGCTGTTGATGGTAGCGTGTACTTGTCGCCTCGACTGCGGCGGCGCAACATGTCGCGCAGAGTCTGGATGCGACGTGGCCGGCCTGCTATGGCCTCATGCATGCAATCGACGCGGAGACGGTGAAAGTGAATCGCAAGCTCAAGACGAGGCGCTGGAACGGGGTATTGGCGTTGGTCTACCTGGTGTTTGCCACCAGTCTGCTGGCCAATCTGGTGATCGTTGGCGCTGTTCCTGCGCTGCCGCGGGCAGGCCCGGCCCTGTCCGAAGCGATCTCCCGCCAGACCTGGGATCTGCATCTCTACCAGCTTGCCGGGTCGCATTTCAACGAACTCACCGGCCTGACCGGCCTGGGTGTCGATGTCCTGCAACGGGCTCTTGGGCCGGGACTGGGGCAGATCGAGGGCAATCTCAGTGGCGCGCTGCTGCACTATACCGAACGCAGCTACACCCGCTTGCATGCAGCGCTGCACTGGCTCCGTTGGACACCGCCGTTGAGCCTCCTGGCTGCCCTGTTGCTGACTGTGTTCAGGCCGCGGGAAGTCCACACTTTTGCCCGATAGGCGCTCAGCGCTGGGTCAGCGAACTGTTCAGATTCGCATCGATAACATATAAAGATATATCAAGAAGCTATTCAGCTATATTGCATCGCAGCAATCATCTGCTCTAAGCCGATACCTGCTCAATATGTATGCAGCACTCCATCCAGTCTGCCAAATGCGCGGACCTGAGTGGCGTGAATAGTCACAAAATGCCGCGCTGCAACATTACCACTGGGCTAGTCATGGAACGTCATGCATTGACGCTCCATGTCACCCCGCTTAGCGTTGCTCCCCGCTTCGCCGCCGACAGGGGTCGGCCGAGGTCTTCATCAGCTCCCGAGTCGGGAGCTCCGTTTTCGATTGATCAGAAGGGGAGAGTGACCAGTGAAGTTTGACTGGAGAGTTCGTCAGCGCGCCGTAGCGCTGGCCGTGGCCACCGCGCTGGTGGGCGTCAGTGGGGTTGCAGGGGCGCAGGGGCTGTCTGCTGGAGCAGGCATGGACGCGCCCAAGCCGGAAGAAAAGATCAACTACAGCGCACTGGACGGCAAGCATCAGTACGATCGGCTGATCGTCAGCTACGCGTCGAGCGAACTCGGCGGTGACCAGCGCGCGATGTTCAACCATCTCGATGCGGTTGCGGCAGCCACCGGTCACACTCTCAGTCATGTCCGCACACTGGCCACGGGCGCCGAACTGATCGAACTCGGCCGCGCCACCGACAATATCAATCTGGCCAAGGTGATGGAGGCCCTCGCAAACAATCCGGCGGTGGCCTATGTCGAGCCCGACGCGCGGATGTACCCGCTGTACACCCCGAACGATCCCAGCTACAGCCAGCAGTGGCACTATTTCGAAGCGACCGGCGGAATGAACTTGCCGCTGGCGTGGGACATCTCCACCGGCACCGGCGTCACGGTCGCCGTTCTCGACACCGGGATCGTCAGCCACACCGACCTCAATGGAAATGTGGTGGCCGGATACGACTTTGTTTCCAGCGCGACCAACGCCCGCGATGGCAACGGCCGCGACTCCAACCCGGCTGACGAGGGCGACTGGAGCGCCGCCAACGAATGCTACAGCGGCTCGCCGGCCTCGAACTCCTCCTGGCACGGCACCCATGTGGCGGGCACCATCGCCGCGGTGACCGGCAATGGCTCGGGCGTCGCCGGTGTGGCCTTTGGCGCCAAGATCTCGCCGGTCCGTGTGCTCGCCAAGTGCGGCGGTGCGCTGTCCGATATTGCCGACGCGATCGTCTGGGCTTCTGGTGGTTCGGTCAGCGGCGTGCCAGCCAACAGCAACCCTTCCAAGGTTATCAACATGTCGCTTGGTGGTAGCGGCACCTGCGGCACGACCTACCAGAATGCCATCAACAGTGCGGTGGGCCGCGGCTCAGTGGTCGTGGTGGCAGCCGGAAACTCCAACATCGACGCGGTCAACGCACGGCCGGCGAACTGCGCCAATGTGGTGACGGTGGCCGCGACCAACCGCGCCGGTGGCCGCAGCTACTACTCCAATTACGGTACCGTGATCGACGTGTCCGCGCCGGGCGGTGAGCTGACCCAGTCCACCAGTAGTGGCGGGGTGCTGTCGACGCTGAACAATGGCACGACCACGCCCGGCTCGCAGAGCTACGCCATGTATCAGGGCACCAGCATGGCCGCGCCGCATGCCGCCGGTGTGGCGGCTTTGATCCTGAGCCAGGCGAGCAAGACGCCGGCAGAGATCGAGTCGATCCTGAAGAGCACCGCACGGCCGTTGCCAGGCGCCTGCAGCGGTGGCTGCGGCGCGGGTATTGTCAACGCGCTGGCCGCG
>JBGTIE010000761.1:0-7319 GCA_041745855.1 Lysobacterales bacterium
CCTGTGCCCTGGGCCCTCGCCTTTCAAGCTATACTGCGCGGCTTTCCTCGCGCCCCCATTCCCATGTCGGCTGCCGCCCCCAACCTTGCCCGCCAGATCAACCGGGCTGAGGTCGTCGATCGCAATTTCCAGGACTTTGTACGCGCCTATGCCGGGCCGCGCGCCGCTTCGCCACCGTCGGCAGACGCGCCGATGGCCGCCGGTTGCAGCCTGACCCGGGCCGACTTCGAGGCGTTGTTCGGCTCGCAGTTGATCAGCCGTCATCTGGATTTGATGGCGCGGGTGCTGCGGGTGCGCAACAAGGTCTATTACACCATCGGCAGTTCCGGTCACGAAGGCAATGCGATGCTGGCGCGGGCCGCGCGCCATACCGACCCCGCCTTCCTGCACTATCGCTCCGGCGGTTTCATGGCCGAGCGCTTCCGCAAGCTGCCGGGGATGGATCCGATCATCGACTCGGCACTGAGCTTCGCCGCCAGCCGCGACGATCCCGCTTCCGGGGGACGTCACAAGGTCTGGGGCAGCAAGCCGCTGTGGGTGCTGCCGCAGACGTCAACCATCGCCAGCCATCCGCCGAAGGCCTTCGGTACTGCGCTGGCGATCGAGCACGCGCGCTATATGAAGCATGAACTGCCGGTGCCCGCCGACAGTATCGTGCTGTGCAGCTTCGGTGATGCCAGCGCCAACCACTCCACCGCCCAGGGCGCCTTCAACGCCTGCGAATGGACCGCCCACCAAGGCCTGAAGGCGCCGGTATTGTTCTTGTGCGAAGACAACAACATCGGCATCTCGGTCAAGACGCCGGCCGGTTGGACGGGGCGCAGCTTTTCCTCTCGCCCCTATCTGCACTATGTCCAGGCCGATGGGCTCGATCTGGTTTCCGGCTGGGACGCAGTGCGCTCGGCGGTCGAACATTGTCGCCGGACTCGTCAGCCGACCTTCCTGCATCTGCGCACGGCGCGGCTGATGGGTCATGCCGGCACCGATTTCGAGATCGAGTACCGGCCGATCGAGGAGATCGCCGCGGCCGAGGCGCTCGACCCACTGCTGCGCTCGGCCCGTTGGGCGCTGGCGACCGGTATCCATACGCCGGACAGTCTGCTGGATCTGTACGAGTCGGTGCGCAAGGCCTGCTTCGATGCCGCCGAGCGAGCCGACCAGACGCCCAAGCTCGGCAGTCTGAGCGAAGTGATGCGACCACTGGCGCCGTATAGCCCGGAGGCGGTCGCCACTGAGGCGCGCCGGAAAGACTATGGCGCGCAGCGTGAGGCGCTGTGGGGCGACGCCCTGCCCGAGAACCAGCCGCCCAGGCATCTGGCGATCCAGATCAATCAGGCGCTGCATGATCTGATGCTGAAATACCCCCAATCGCTGATTTTTGGCGAAGATGTAGCCCAGAAAGGCGGTGTTTACACCGTCACCAAGGGTCTGCACAAGGCTTTCAAGAGCCAGCGCATCTTCAACACGCTGCTCGACGAAACCACCATCCTCGGTCTGGCGCAGGGCTACGCCAACATGGGCTATCTGCCCATGCCGGAGATCCAGTACCTGGCCTACTATCACAACGCCTGCGACCAGATTCGCGGCGAGGCCTGCTCGCTGCAGTTCTTCAGCAACGATCAGTATCGCAATCCGATGCTGCTGCGGATTGCCGGGCTCGGCTATCAGCGTGGTTTCGGCGGCCATTTCCACAACGACAACTCCTTCGCCGCGCTGCGCGATATCCCCGGCCTGATCCTGGCCTGCCCTTCGCGCGGCGACGATGCGGCGATGATGCTGCGCACCTTGGCGGCCTTGTGCCGGATCGACGGCCGCGTTTGCGCCTTCCTGGAGCCGATCGCCCTGTATATGACCAAGGATCTGCACCAGGCCGGCGACGGCCTGTGGCAATTCCCCTACCCTGCCCCGGATCAGGCGATCGAACTGGGCGAGCCGCGCATCTATCACCCCGACGCAAATGAATTGCTGATCATCAGCTACGCCAACGGCGTACCGATGGCGCTGCGCACCGCGCTCGCATTGCAGGAAGGTGGTGTAGAGCAGGTGCGGGTCATGGACCTGCGCTGGCTGCTGCCGCTGAACGAGCAGGCGATCGTCGAACAGGCGCAATGGGCCAAACGCATATTGATCGTCGACGAAGGACGCAGATCGGCCGGCATTGGCGAAGGCATCATCACCGCGCTTGTAGAAGGGGGTCAGGGCGGCAAGCCGATCGCCCGGGTGGTCGGCGCAGACACCTACACACCGCTGGCGGGGGCGGCCAACTTCGTATTGCCCTCCGATGAGAGCGTGCTCGAAGCCGCCCGCAAGCTGCTACACCAGCACGCCGCCCTTTGAGCCGCTGCACAGATGACCTAAACTCGCCCGCATGAGCCAGCTTCAGCCGATCACGATCCTCTTCGCCGACATCGCAGGCAGCACCAAGCTGTTTGAGCTGTACGGCGACGTTGCCGCGCGCCAACTGACCTCGCAGGTGCTGGGAGTGATGTCGGAAATCACCGTCAAGCACGGCGGCCGGGTCATCAAGACCATTGGCGATGAGCTGATGGTGACCTTTCCGTCGGCGATGAACTCGCTGATGGCGGCAATGGAAATGCAGCGCCGCGTCTCCGGCGATGTGGCCTGGGCCCAGCAGCATCTGGCCGTGCGCATCGGCCTGCATCACGGCGATGCGCTGCTGGAAGAAGGCGATGTCTACGGCGATGCGGTCAACCTGGCCGCCCGCATGACCGGCCTGGCCAAGCGCGAGCAGATCGTCACCACGCTGACCACGGTCGAGGCCCTGAGCAATTCCAGCTTCATCCGCACTCGCCACCTCGGCCAGGCCCGCGTCGCCGGCAAGCTGCATCCGGTCGACATCGTCGATGTGATCTGGCAGGAAGACACCTCCAACGTGACCATGGTGGCCCGCGCGATCAAGCTCGAAGACGCTCCCAGCGGTCACAAGCTGGTGCTGCGCTTCCGCGGCCAGGTGATCGAAGTCTCCGACGTCTCACCACCGTTTGGCCTCGGCCGCGACGCCAGCAACGCGCTGATCATCGACAACGAGTGGGTCTCCCGCAACCACGCCTCGATCGAATTCAACCGCGGCTATTTCGTCATCACCGACCGCAGCACCAACGGCACCTACGTCCGTCTCGGCGAAGACGACGAAATCCGCCTCCACCGCGATGTATTGCAGCTGCGCAAGAGCGGCTCGATATCGTTGGGCCAGCTGGCCGAGCGCAAGCCCGAGGATGTGCTTCATTTCAATTGTTCGGGTTGATCAAGAGCTCGTTTCAGGTTTTACATTTTACGTTCAAGAGCCGAAGCGTGACCTCGCCGCTCCCGTAGGCCGGTTCCTCGCGCCCGCCCAGCCACGATTTTCGCCCTGAAACAGCCAGCGCGAGGCGGCCGGCGCTCTTCCTTTGGACTGCGGCGCTCCGCGCCGCTTTGGATGCTCTTCAAGCTCCCGTAGGCCGGTCCTTCGCGCCCGCCGAGCGTCGACCTTTCGCCCTTCGCCCTGAAACAGCCAGCGCGGGTCTGCAGCAGAACTTGACGGCTGTTGTGCATCACTCACGGCACCCGGTCTTTGCCCATTGCGGCGAGCATGACCTTGGCCACCTCACCCAGCGATCCGCAGTTCTGCCAGGGATCCGGATCGTCATCGAGGGGGCAAATCACTTGCACTCCGCGTGCGCGGGAGCCATCAGATGCGGCAACGGAAATACTTGCCGCATCGGTCAAACCGAGTTCGCTGCACGGTTCGACTCCAGTGCCGCTGTAGCTCTCTTCTCGGTAGGCCTTTTCCAGGCAACTCAGATCATCTCCCCAGAAGCCCGACTCCTCGAGTGCCTCTTCGATCGCTTGCCAGTCAGCGACCTTGATCTCCAGTCGCTTCAACGGTTTCAAGGACCGGTCGGAGATCGAATACCAAAGCTGGGCTGAGGACTCCTTGTCATACTTGTCGATGTGCAGCGTGGCGCGCAGATAGATCATTGGTTGCCAGGAACGAGACCAGGTGATCTGAATTTCTTTCTGGTAGCTCCGCGGAACCAGCGGCGCAAACTCGGGATGCGTCGCTATGGGCATGCTGCGACGCGCGCAGCTCACGGGCACCAGCATCAATGCCAGCAGCAGCACAATCAACACACGTTGCGAACGCAAAGTTCCTGATCGTCTTGCAGACATGACTGCGCTCTAGCCCGGATATTTCATAAACCTGCTACTGCGGCCGCCGATCATCGTGTCGTGGCGCGGTCTGCTCCCGTTTGTCAGCTCAACGTAGAGCAAACTACGCCTTCACTGCCAAACAGTCCGCGGACCGCACCACGACGCGCCCTCGACGGCCTCGCTACGCACGTTCATGAAAGATCCGGGCTAGACGGTTCGGTGTGAAAGCCAATGAGCTTAGCCGAATCCGGGCGGGCCTGGAGCCCCGGCGCTTGCAACAGCGGCAGCAAGCTGCCAAGAGCAGCGGTAGCAAGCTACCGCACTCCATAAAAGAGCCCGGCCCCTCAGGCCCTGGGCCCTGCCCCTGATGCGGTTCGCGGAGCTCACCGACATCCTACGCGCACCGCCGTAGCTCTTCTGGGCCCTGTGCCCTGTGCCCTGTGCCCTGGGCCCTGCCCTACCGCCACCCATCCGACTTCGAATGCACCCGTGAGCGCGAGGAGCGCTCGGCGGCCTTGCGCAGGTCGACCTTGCAGTGACGGCAGGTGGTTGCTCTTGCTGAGTTGAGTCCGCCGCATTCCGGGCAGGGATCGCCAACGTACTGCCAGCGCCACGCCAACCACCAGCCGATCGGTCCGAGCAGCAGGCCATAGAGCGTGCCGCGACCGATCTGGCCACGCAGCATGCCGATCAGCATTCCGCCGAACATCGCGACCCCAAGGTAGATCAGCAGCTCGATCATGTAGCGATTGAGCAGTGCCTGAATGCTTGCCAGATCCATCAGTTCGTCTCCGGAATCCGCGCCAGCGCCGCCTCGATCCGGCTCAGCGCCTCGCTCTTGCCGCAAAGATAGACTGTATGGTCGATCGATGGCGACACCTGGGTGCCGGTGATCGCCACTCGCAATGGCGCGGCAACCTTGCCCAGACCCAGCCCCAGCCCTTCGCAGACCCCCCGGATCTGGGCATCAATGGACTCCGGCTGCCAGTCGCTCAGCTGTTCCAGCACCGCCAGCAGTTGTTGCAGCACCGGCCGAGCGGCAACGCCCAGATGCTTTGCCACGGCCAGGTCGTCGTACTCGCGCAAGGGCTGGAACCAGACCCGCGCCTTGTCAACCATCTCCAGCAGGGTCTGGGCTCGCTCGCGCAGCGCCACGATGACGTCTTCCAGCGCGGGCCCGGTGGATGCGTCGATACCCGCGCGCTGCAAATGCCAGCCCAGCTCTGGGGCCAGGTCGGCCGGCTCGGAGGTCTTGATGTAGTGCTGATTGAGCCAGCGCAACTTGTCCAGATCAAAGCGCGACGCGGAGTGATTCACGTCATCGATCGAGAAATGCTCGACCAATTCTATCCGCGAGAAGATTTCGGTATCGCCATGCGACCAGCCCAGCCGGACTAGATAATTGATCATCGCCTCGGCCAGAAACCCGTCCTCGCGATAACTCATCACATTCACCGCGCCGTGGCGCTTGGACAGCTTGGTCCCGTCCGGCCCCAGGATCATCGGCAGATGGGCGAAACTCGGCAGTGGCAGGCCCAGCGCCTGGTAAAGATTGATCTGCCGCGGCGTGTTGTTCAGATGGTCGTCGCCGCGGACCACGTCGGTGATACGCATGTCGGAGTCGTCGACCACCACGCTGAAGTTGTAGGTCGGCGAATCGTCCGATCGCCAGATGATCAGATCGTCCAGTTCGGTGTTGTCGAACACGACCCGGCCGCGCACGCGGTCATTGACGACCACTTCCCCTGCGTCCGGATTACGGAAGCGGATCACCGGTGTCACGCCGGCCGGTGGCGGTCCTTGGCGGTTGCGGCAGCGGCCGTCATAGCGCGGTTTGTCGCCTCGTGCCTCGGCCTCGGCCCGCATCTGCTCGAGCAACTCCTTGGAGCAGTAGCAGTGATAGGCCTTGCCGGCCGCGAGCAGTCCCTGCGCGACTTCGCGGTAACGATCGAAGCGCCGGGTCTGGAAGATCGGCTGCTCATCTGAATCCAGTCCCAGCCAGCTGACACCTTCGAAAATCGCCGCGACCGCCTCGGGCGTCGAGCGGGTCAGATCGGTATCCTCGACCCGGACCAGATAGCTGCCCTGGCGATGACGCGCCTCCAGCCAGTTGAACAAGGCCGTCCGGGCCCCGCCCAGATGCAGGAATCCAGTCGGACTTGGAGCAAAGCGGGTGCGGACGGTCATGGCGGCGAGTCTGGGGAGAGGGCGCGGAAGATAACAGCTGGAGGGCCCAGGGCACAGGGCTCAGGGCCCAGTCGGAGCGCGCTTTTCTGGGCCCTGTGCCCTGTGCCCCGGGCCCTTGTCCGCCCGAGCCTTGCTATGTGCCATGCGCATTACTCCACCGTAACGGTAATGACCTCACTCACCACCGGCGGTTCGTGGGCGATGTGGAGAAAGTCACCCACCATCAGTTGCAGCGTGTGCTCGCCCTTGGGGAGCTCGAGACTGACTTCGGTCTGGCCGCCGCCGAAATGGCGATAGCTGTCGCTCATCGGCAGCGGTTGGCCCAGGTCCTCAGGCAGCGCCGCATTGATGAGCAGGTGATGATGGCCGGTGTCGGGGAGCTTGATCCCAGCCGGGGCCACGCCCATTCCAGCCAGGCCGAAGCGCACCACGAAGGGGCTGCTGACCTTGGCGCCATCGGCCAGATCGATGAAGTAGACCCGCGCACCCTCAGGCGCTTTCTGGCGCTCAAGGGCACCAACACTGGCGGGGAGAAGCATCGTGAGGGCAACACACAGTGCGGCGATTCGGGTCAGCATGGCTAGTCCTCGATTTGAAGTAGATCTCAGGAGTATAGGCATTCCGCGTGAACGCGCGGCGGCGGGGGCAAGCAAGAGCGTCCACGAAAGACATCGGAGGAAGTAGATCCTATGACTGGGAGGGTCGCCGACATACTCTTTTCTTCCCACACAACTAGGAGAGCAGAGATGTCGACTCTCTCCCACCGGTTGGCGCCAACCACCCCACCGACTACGCTAACCACCATGAGCACACTGCCATCGAACGACCGGCTCGGGCCCATCGATCTGGTCACTATCGTCGTGCCGTCGCTGGATGAGGCGACCAGGACCTATGCCGAAGGTCTCGGCCTGCAACCTGTCGCCCGCAGCCACTGCCCGGATGCGCTTGCCCTGGCGCTGGGACGGGCCGATCTGGTCGGC
>JBGTIE010000762.1:0-2800 GCA_041745855.1 Lysobacterales bacterium
GCAGCAGCAGCGCCAGCCCGAGCATGACCCCGGCGGTCCCCAGAGCGATCGCCCGCGGCGGCTGCGTGCGCGCCTTGGGCACGCGCTGGACATGGACCCACATCAGCAGCAGCACCATCAACGGGGCGCCGATATGGATAAAAGCCAGCAGCGAGAAGAAGCGGTCGCTGACACTGTCGGGATAGAGGAAGTTGCGGCTGAGCGTGCCGCCGAAGCCCGGTAGCCAGTCGAGCGCCTCGAAGCTGGTCTGGGTCACGTACTGGGCGAGTTGGTCCCAGGGCAGCATGTAGCCATTGACGGCAGAGACATAGACCAGCCACAGCAGCACCACGCCGGTGATCCAGGAGAAGGCGCGGAAGCCATGCAGGCGGTCGTAAGCGAAGTAGCGCGCCATGTGCAGCAGCATCAGCAGGACCATCGCGTCGGAGGCGTAGCGATGCACGCTGCGCAGGGTGCCGCCGAGGAACCATTGCCGCGTGCTCAGGGCGTGCACCGACTCGTAGGCGCCGCTGACGCTGGTGTCGAAGAAAATGTACAGGTAAAGGCCCGTGCCGGCGACGATCCAGAACAGGTAGAAGGTCAATGCGCCGAGGTAGTAGAACGGATTGTGGGCATCGCCAAAGGCACGGTTGTAGAGCGCCTCCATGCCCATGAAGGCCCAGCGCAGCATGCCTTGCAGTGCTCTCATGCCGGCTGCCGACGGAGCGCGCGCACGACGATGACGACAAACAGCAGGCCGCCGATGATCGCGATCAGGCCGCCCAGGCCCATCAGACCCATCGCCGCCACTTCGTTGCCGCTGCGGAGCGCCTGCTCGGCGCCGGCGATCTTGCGCTGGACGCCATAGCCGCCGGACCACACCAGTCCGGTGATGTGCAACAACTGGCCGAAGCCGTACAGCAGCGGCTGCCAGAACGCCAATCCAGGCTGCGGGCTGCGGTAGCCCAGCCGCGGCAGCAGCAGGTAGACCAGCCCCATCAACGCCAGCGTCACGCCGACGATGCAGCCGTGATAGTGCGCCGGAATGGTTACATCGCTGCCTCGGATGGCCATACCGATCAGCCCGCCGCCGGCAAACAGCACCATTGAACTGGCCAGGCAAGCGAGCAGCGCCGGTTGCTGGTCACGCCGCCACGACCAGCGGCTCAGGCGGGCGCGAGCCAGGTAGATGCCGACGAGTATGGCCAGCGCGATCGGCGCGATCGCCAGTCCACCGCCTACCCGCATCGCCCAGGTGTGTACCTGGCGGTGCTCCACCGAGGTCACCGGGTGGGCGTAGTAGGCGTAGGGCGTGGCGAATACGGCGAGCAGCGCGAGCAGGAACAGCAGGCCGGCCAGGCGTGGTGTCAGCGGAACAGGGGCGCCGCTGGCGCTCGCCAGCCACAGCCAGGCGACCAGCATCAGCAGGGTCCAGGTGAACTGCAGCGCGTGGCCGCCGCCCCAGAACAGCAATTCGTAGTAGGTGCGCGAATCCAGTGTTGTGGGCGTCAGCAGCAGGCTCATCGCGAAGGCCAGCAGCGCCACGGCGGTTGCTACCTGACTTGCGAGCAGGCCCAGTCGAAGGGCGGTCGAGCCGCTCATCGGTTCACCCAGCAGACTCAGCGTGCGCGCCAGTCCGCGCAGTACCAGCAGTGCGGTGGCCACTCCGAACAGGCCCAGACCGGTCAGGAAGGTCGCGTTGTCGACCACCGGGATGTAGTTCGCCATTACCGCTACACCGCCGCCCAGGAAGGGCGCCAGCACCATCGCCAGCGTGCCAGCCAGCGCCAAAGCCAGTGCGCTGCGTTGCCAGCCCTTGCCGCCCGGTCCTGCATTGACGCTCCACAGCATGCCGGCCATGGCCACAAACCAGACCAGTACGGAAAGGTCGACATGGACCACCAGCGCCAGGCGGAAGAAGTCGGCCAGTGGTGGCCAGCTGTTGAGGCCGGGGGTGCGCGCGAGCACCAGCAGGATCGAGAACAGGCCCGACCCGATCAGCGCCAGCAGTCCGAGCAGCAACCAGCTGCGTGCGGCGGGCAGGTTGGCCTGGCCAAGATCGAGTGCGAAGTAGGTCGCGGCACGCCGTGGTGCCAGCGCGCCGGTCGCGGTCAGGGTAGATGCGTTCATCGCAGGACCAGCCTCCGTTGCTCATTGTCGAAATCGACCACGCGGACCTGTCCGGTCGCGAGCGTGAACGGCTCCGACAAGTGGTAGTCGAATCCCTCCCGGTGTGGGTTGTCTTCCAGCCGCACGTCCAGCGAGTGCTCGCCGATCGCCAGCGGCAGACGGAAGTACAAGGTGGCGGCACCGTCACGGGCGAGCCCGGCGGGATTCGCCAGCTGACTGTGCAGCAGTTCGCCGTCGAGGCGCAGTTCGACCTGCAGTGGCGCCCGTTCACGTGGGCAGCGTTGCTGGCTGCGCATGTTTGGAGGCAATTTGGCGAGTTCCTCGAAGCTGCGATCGACGCAAGCCTCCAGAAGTTCGCCCTGATGGCGGATGCTCAGCTTGAGCAGACCATGCTCCGGCGGCAGCGGATGGTGTTCGGGCCAGCGCGAGAACAGGCCGATAAACAAGCCGAAGGCGCCATAAAGCACCACCTGTCCGGCGATCTGCATCGCGCGGTTCATGAACGTAGCTCCGGCCGCGCGCTGTCAGCCATCCACCGGTCGAGCTGATGCAACACCGCTTCCTCGTCAGTCGCGACCGGGTCCAGCTGCAAGGGTGGGGCGATGTCTGCGCTGCGATGTGAACGCGGTGGCCGTATCGCGGCGAGGCGCAGGTCGGTCCAGAGCCGGCCGAGGCGATACTCGCAGCCGCC
>JBGTIE010000763.1:0-4295 GCA_041745855.1 Lysobacterales bacterium
GGCGAGCAGGCCCGCAGCGAGCAGACCGAGGGCCGCAGCCAGCAGGGTCAGCGGATGCTGCCACCACGGCGCGGCCACCCTGAACGCGAATTCGACCGGACCGTGCAGCGCTCCAGCTACATCGCGGGCCTCGACCTCAAAGCGATAGTTTCCGGGCGGGATGCGCGGAAAGCGTCGATCCCCACTGGCCAGCCAGTCGCTGGCGCCCTCCTCCAGGCCGGCCAGACGAGTCCGATAACGGATCTGGTGCTCGTGCCGGAAGGACAGCAGGCGGGGCCGGAACTGCAGATCGCCGTGGCTTGCCGGCAACTGGCTCCCTGCCGCCAGCCGATGTCCTTCGTACTCAACCTGCAGGCGCAAGAAGGCATCCTGCGGCGCCGTCACCGGGGAATCGGGTTCGTACATGACCAGACCAGCGACGTTCGCCGCCCAGACCCGCCCGGCCGCGTCGACCAGCGCGTCGCGGTTGAACTCGAGTGCCGGCAGGCCGTCGTCCAGACCAAAGCGCCGATACCCGGCACTGTGATCGGTTGATTGCGGATCATCGATCCGGCGTACTCCGTCATAGCCGAACAGATAGACCCGCCCCTGTCGGTCCACCGCGATCTCGTACACCGTCGACGCGCCGCCGGCCGGCTCCTCCACCAGCTCGCAGCGCGCGGCGCCATCCTGCCAGCGCAGACGGACGGCACCGGCACGCGTGCCCAGCCAGACCTCACCGTTCGGCAACACCTCGACATCATGGATGGATGGGTGCGGTGCGCAGGCTGCAGGGAGCGCTTCGATCCAGTCACCGTCGCTCAGCTGTGGACCCTGGCCAGTGCCCAGCAGGACCAGTTTCCCGCGCTCCGGCACATCGACCTGTGCCATCGCCCGGACCGATATGACCGCATGTTCGGAACGACCGGCAAAGGGCGTCAGCAGCTGGCCATCGCGGTAGAGCGCCAGTCCATGGTTGGTGCCAATCCAGAGCGTGTCGGCGACGAGCAGCAGCGTATGGACGACCACCGCGGGCAAGCCGTGGCTCTCGCTGTCGATCTGCAGCCACTGGCCGTCCTGTTCCATCAGCACACCACGCTGGGTGCCATACCAGCGCCGGCCGCGCTCATCGACCAGCAGTTCGTAGACGATGGTTTGTTCATAGGGTTCGGGCATGAGGGACAGCCAGCGGCCCTGGTCCCAGCGTACCGCGCCAGCGAGGGTGCCCGCCCAGAGCTGCGCCGGACCGTCATCGAACCGGGCGAGCCCCACACCGACGACCACCCGCGCCGGCAGGCCGTGGCGTTCGTCAAAACTGCGCCAGCGACCACTTTCCAGCCGCAGCACGCCGTTCGATTCGGTTCCCAGCCAGATGATTGGATCGGCCGGATCGCCGGCAATCAGCAAGGTCTGCAGGAAGCTGTCTGGCAGACCATCGTTCAGGTCGTACAGACTATAGCCATCATCCTGGCGAAACCGGGCCAGACCGCGGCCACGCAGCGCGGCATAGACGCTGCCATCGGCCAGTTGCCCGAGCGCAAACACCCCCCCTAAGGGTCCGCTGCCGGTGTCGCGCCAACGCAGCATCTGTTGGCCATCCCAGCGCGCCAGCCCGCGCCCGGTACCGATCCACAGACGCTGGCGCGGATCGATGAGCAAGGCCCGGATGGCGTCGTTCGGCAAACCCTGGTCCCGACCGAAGTGAGCGCCGCGACGCAGGCCATCGGCGGTGGGATCGAATCGAAATAATCCGCCGATGTTGGTCCCCACCCACAGCGTGCCGTCTGCGGTCTCGAGCAACTCCGAGACCTCCAGGTCAGAGGTGGCCGGGATCGGACGGCAACGCCGCTCGTCGCAATGCAGCAAACCCTGCTGCGTGCCCACCCAGACCCCGCCAGCCGAGGCGTTCGCGAGCGCCTGGATAGACGGCAGTACGCGACCTGCTTCATCGTGCACTGCAAGCCATTGATCATCGCGCCACAGATACAAGCCGGACTCGTCGGTACCTACCCAGAGCCCGCGCTCAACGGCCAGCAACTGGGTCACCCAATCGCCCCCTTCGGTGCGGTGAGGGAGCCGCTCGAAACGCTGCCCATCCCAACGCGCCAGGCCGTCCTGGGTGCCTGCATAGACGTACCCGGCCGCGTCCTCGGAGAGCGCGAACACGGTCATCTGAGGCAAGCCAGACTCGGCGCCAAACTGGCGCAGGCCAATGATTCCGCCGCTGCCTGGCGGATCGGCCTGCGGTCCTTCGCTGATCTGCACGGAAACTGATGCAGCGCTCGCAAACACCGAGGCAGTGGCCAGCCAGGCGGCCCAGCCATGGCGCAGCAGCCGGACGCCGGTCGCGATGGGCGGGCGGAAAGTGATGCCGTTGGCAGATGGCTGAGCACTCACCTTCGGTCGCGCTCGAGTCGATCGCACCGGACCGTGCGTTCAGGGAAGCTTACCCGAATGGCATGCTGGCGGTGCTGCGACGGCCTGCGGGGGGTGCGAGTCAAACTGATGTTTCCGCGCCGGTTCGGAGCAATCTGAGCAGTGCGGTCGTACTCGTACTCAGCATCGCGGTACTCGTACTCGTACTCGAAGCCATCGCGCTGCTTTCGAGTACGAGTACGAGCAGGATGGTCGGCGATAACCGATCTCCGCCGCAAACGACCTCGCGCAACATCAGTTTGAATCGCACCCGCCTGCGGGTGCCTGGGCGGACCCCCCAGTGTCAAGCTACTTGTCGCCTCACTCGCCAATCGTTGATGCCGCCCTCGACTTCCAGTACCTATTTTGGTACTGTTTATTGTCTTATCAGTACTTGTCTTATCAGTACTAAACAGGATGCATTTTGACCAATGTCTTGACAGTTGCAGAACTCAAGCGTCGCGGTATGGCCGCCATCGAAGAGCATTTGCTGCGCGGTCCGGTGCACATACTCAAGCGCAACAAGCCGGCCGCGGTGGTGTTGACTCAGGACGACTACGCGCGCCTTACCGGCCAGCAGCTTGAGGGCGTTATCGGAATGTCCGCGCTGCAATGGCTGCTTTCCCAGCCGGCCGCTGGCACGCGGTCCAAGGCGGAGATCGATGGGGCGCTGCGAGTCGAGCGTGACTGGCCCGAGCGCGACGGGTGATCGCCTTTTTCGACGTCAGCGCACTCATCTACCTGATCGAAGGGCGCGAGCCCTTTGCCGGCGCCGTTCGGGCCCACTTGCAAACACAGGTCGACCGAAACGCCGACATGAAAGCGGCGGTCAGCCGGCTTTCCTGGCTCGAGTGTCGTGTGGGCCCGATGAAGAACAACGACATGGCGACCCTGAAGCGTTATGACGCCTTCTTCGGCCGGCCCGGCCTGCTGTGGGTGGAGCTGACCCAGGATGTCGTGGAGTTGGCCGCCGCAGTGCGAGTGCGCCATGGTCTACGAACGCCTGATGCGTTGCAGGCGGCATGCTGCCTGCAGCTTGGCGAGGAACATGTGCTGCTCACTGGCGACGCCACCTTTCAACGCGTGGCCGGCTTGAACGTATCACTGCTCGCCTGAGCGGGCCGTTCCGCTCACGCCGTTCGCGGCGGCTCCTGGTCCAGCAGGTCTGGCTCGTCGCTGACCTGACGGTCCATTTCGATCTGTCGGTCGAGCGCGTGGTCGACCGATACGTCGGCCTGGACAGTGCTCGGTGCAGCTCTGGGCACCGCGCCTAGCGGCGCAATCGCGTCGCCATCGCGCTGCATCCGGATCACATACTCTGGCGATGGCAGCGTGATGCCGGCCGCCACCAGTTGCGTCTTGACCAGCCGGATCGCCTCGCTGCGCACGCGCTCGAACTGGGCCTCGCGTTGATCGAGCCAGGCCATCGATCGCATCGTCACGCTCGAATCGGCGAGGCCAACGATATGGGTTTGTGGTGGCGGGTCGGCCAGCACGCCGTCGATGCCACGGAGGGTAGCCACCGCCAGCTCGCGCACCGCGGCCAGGTCTTCGTCCGTGCCCACGCCGTACTCGAATTCGAAGCGGCGTAACGGGTTGCGGGTGTAATTGATCAGTGGGCTGCGAAAGATCAGCGCATTCGGAAGCCGGATGTGATTGCCCTGCCCGCTCATCAGGATCGTTTCGCGCGGTGTCAGCCGAACCACCGTGCCCTCGAACTCGCCGACCCGGATCCTGTCGTTGCGGGCGAAGGGCTGGCGCACCGCCAACAACGTTCCGGCCAGATAGTTCTCGACGATGTCCTTGAACGCAAAGCCCAGCGCCAGCCCGGCCAGCCCCGCCGTGCCGGCCACCGCACCGACCAGGGCGGTGGCGTCGAGCAGGTCGAGCGCCACGATCAC
>JBGTIE010000764.1:0-8984 GCA_041745855.1 Lysobacterales bacterium
CCGATCACGACGACCTCGTCGACGGGCTTTTCGGTCTGCCACTGCTCGAAGGCGGCGAGGAATCCCATCGGCGGTTGGAGGGGGTCTCGTACTTCACGCCGGTGCCGTGGCAGCAGGCCTGGGAGTTCTATGCCGACCATCTGCGCGGATTGGGATGGGAGGAGGATCCGGCCGGCAGCTATAGCGGCGACAGCGGTCGCCAGAGCGGCTTCCGCAAGGACGGCGCCTGGCTCAATGTCGGGGTCTGGGTCGGCAACGTCCATGACAAGCGCCTGGCCACCCGGGTGGACATTTCCCACGCCGGCAAGGTGGCCGCCGGCAGCCTGCCGCGGATCGCGGCGATCGAGGACAGCGTCAGCTGCTTCCCGCAGGTCTGCGTGTACCGCAGCTCGGCTCCCCACGAGGAGCTGCTGCAGCGCCTGCGCGAGCGATTTATCGCCGATGGCTGGCAGATCCGCCCCGTGCCGGCGGACGCCCAGCTCAGCGAGCAGGCCAGCGCGACCCTCCTGTGGCTACGGCGCGATCGCAGCAATCTGGACATCATGATTGGCCCGCTTCCGGTCGAGGCCGGCGCCGAGCCACGGACCTCGGTCCAGTACGCAGTCAGACTGGCACCTCCCGCAACGGAGCGTTGACATCACCGGGCTAGAAGTTGCGGCTGACCCCCAAGGTATAGACGCGGTCGTAAAAGTGGCCAAAGTCCACGCTCAGGCTTTTGCCCACGTCGGCGGTCAGCGTGTATTTGTCATTCATGCGAAAGCCCACGCCGATACTGCCGTTGCTGCCGGCCCACTGGAACAATTGGTCGTGCTTGTACCAGAGTTCATCGACAAACGGCGGGTTGAAGTCTTCCGGGAAGCGCAGGCCGTTGTGGGTCCGCTTGCGGCTGTACACCACGTGGGCGTACCACTGCGGAGATATCAGCCAGATCAGCTCCAGGTTCAGCAGGCTGTGGTCGACATGGCGATCGACTTCACCGGCGACGAAGGTTTTCTCCATCCGGTTGTAGGCAATCGACGCGTTCCAGATCAGGTTCTGTGCAGGCGCCGGGAAGCGTCCGCCAGTATTGACGCCGAACGATAGCCGCCACTGGCCCGTGCCGGCCTGGGTCTCGGTGAACAGCGGGTAGTCGTGGCTGGGATGGTAGAAGCCAACGAAAGGCGTGATCAGGAAGGGCTCGGTGCGCCACAGATAGCGCAGGCCCACGCCCCAGTCGGCCCAGTTGCTGTGATAGACGCCATCATCCAGGAAGCGCTCGCCATGCGGGTTGAGGAGCGTGCGTGGATCGTGTGGGAAGTCGCCCTTGTAGCGATTGGATTTGTACGGAATGCCCACACTGAGGGCGAGTCTATCGGTCAGGCCGTAGTCCAGATTCAGATACGCGGTGCGAAGGGTGATCTCACCAAATTCCTGCACCGGGCCGCCGAATTCGACCGGAACGGCGCGGCGAGTGATCGTGATCTGCTGCAGGCTCAGATTGAGCGAACCATGACCCTTGGCGGAAACGCTGGGGTCGGTGATCACTTGAGCCATGGCGTGTTGGCCCGACCATCCCATGATCAGCAGTCCGGTCAGCAGACTCCCGCATTCACGCTGCATCGCAAGGCCCCGCGGTTCCAGCCGCATGATCGGTCTCCCCCTGTGGCTCGGTCGCCGCCCCCCCGCGGCCAGCGTAGCCCTCGACCCGCTATTTTCCGGCGAGCTTGACCGACGCGTTGATCGCGCGCAGGTATTGGCCCAGGCTGGCGCCGTCGAGGACGAACCATTCGTAATGGTCACGAACCTGCGCCGACTTGCGCTGGTGGCGCGTGACCACCGGCAGCACCCGCGGTGCCGGCAGGTCTACCGGTGTGGCGGCGATGACCATGTCGGCCGCATCGAAGGAGGCGAGTACGACATCGAAGCGGCGTTCGGCCAGAGCCATCCGCAGTTCCTCATCGCTTTCAACCACGACTACCGAATGGCCTGCCTGCTGCAGCCCTTGATGCAACTCGGCTCGCTGCAAGCCAGACTCGTCAGGGCTCGAATAGACGAGTATTGCTGCTGGGCGAGGTGCCAGATAGCCCTGGTAGGCCAGTCCGTTGCCGGTGCTGAACATCCCTTCACCACAGGCCTGCAGCAGCGTTGGCGTCGTGAGCAGGGCGATCGATGCCACGCCAGTCAACATCTTCGTGCACTTCATGACGGTCTCCCGATATCGAAGCTGTTTGAGAACTTACGCCGATGGCGCGCCTGTTGCTACTGATCCATACCGGAATTGCCGATGGGAATTACAGCTCAAGGTGACAGGGCCGCTTCGGTGGTCATGGCGAGCGGCATCAGCACGGCGCCGGGCTCCAGACCCTCCAGGTCCAGACAGCGAACGAGGCGTTGCGGGTGTGGGTTGACCAGACGCGATCTGAACAGCACTTCGGCCTGGCTCAAACCGCTCAGGGCGGGGACTGGATCGGCGGTGAAGGCGTAGTCCACACGGCGGTCCGCCCCGGCGAAGCCGGGTACCTCCGAGCCTGCCCGCAGCGGCAGTTCGACGGCGTCGCCGTCGGCATAGTGCAAGCGCAGCCGGTAGAGCGGCTTGCCGCTGGGGACGGGTGCACGCAGGCTCTGCATCGAGAGCACATTCAGTGCGCTCCAGACGTCAGGTGTCGGGACGCACTCGAGCGCTACTGGTTGCGGCTCCACTGCTCCAAGTTCGCGCACAAACATTCCAGTCGTTATGCCATCAGCGCCGCGGATATCGAAATCGGTACCGGCGATCCGCTGGACTCCGATCGGATAGGGGCGCAGCGTGGTGCGTGGCGCGGCAAAGGGATTGCGCACCGTTTCCGGTGCGGCTTCGTAGAACGCCGAGAGATCGAGTAAGTGCGGCGACAAGCCAGGCGGGCGGTGCGGTATCGGGGTCGAATCACGCTCCGCAAGAAAGTCGTGCGGCAGCTCGGGCCGGGCCGGAGTGGCCGGCCACGGACCCGGGTCGGCTGCGCGCAGTAAAAACCGCTCGTCGCTGGACAGCGCGATCAGCACGCGCTGGTCCTCTGGCGCCAGAGCGTGCCGGGCCACCGCACGACTGACCTCGAGCGCCGCAGGATGTGGCGGGGCCAGTCGCCAATGTAGCCAGCGGCCTTGCAAGGTCAGTCCGAGCAACTGGTCACCGGCTGGAGCGAAGGCGACTGCAACGATGACGTCCACGGCGTTGGAGCCGGAGCGTAGTGGCGGACCAAGCAGGGCTCCGCTTTGGGCATCATGAATCTGCACCTCGTGCTGGAAGCCTCGCGCGATCAGCCGGCCGTCGGCGCTCAACGCAAGCAGAGCGGTGGCATCGCTGTGAGCCTGCCGTTCCAGCGTGCGCGGCTGGTCAGAATCTGCACCGTCGCTGGTGTAGTACAAGTCCGCATCGCTGCCGGCGACCAGCACGCCTCCCGGCAGGGCGAGTATGCCCAGTGGCCTGGTCAGCCTGGCGAGCGGGCGCAGTTGGACTTCATCGTCTGCCAGCGACCACTTGAGCAGGGCGTCGCTGCCCAGACGCGGGTCCATGGCACGCCGGACCAGCAGGACCGAGGCATCATCGGCAGAGAAGGCGGCCCATTGCACCGGTTCAAAGGGATCGTGCGGGTACTCGGCCAATAGGCGGAGCGAGGGAAGTTCCAGCACCGTCGTTGCGCCTTCGGCTGGCCCGACCACCAGCAGCCGCCGGGCCCGGGGATCGAAGCTGAGCAGGCGTAGCGGCCCGGGAAGCACGACCTCACCGGGCAGTCGCCGTCCGCTGCGCAGGTCGAATGCCCACAAGCGTTCGACGAACTCATTGCCCTGCTTGTCGCCCAGACTGAAAATCCCGATGCTGCCGTTCGGACTGGCGAGCATGCGCTGCGGGCTGGAGGGCAGCGCTAGCGCGGGATAACGCGGTTGCAGTGATGGCAGATCGTAGACCTGCAGCTGTGGGCCCAGACTGCTGACCAGTAGGTGCCCCTGATCGAGCAACTGCGCGAACCCCGGCGCCTGTGGCAACTCGGTCCATGCTTCCGCCCCGGGATCGGCCAGCGGGCTGATCCGAAGCTGCTCCCAGTCCACGTCGACCACCTGGTTGCCATCGAAGTACAGTTGCGCCGGGATCTGGTGAGGCGCCCGTGCAGCGAGCAGGTTCTGGCCGGGCAGGCGCCACAGACGGGTCTGGCCATCGATGCCGGCACTGGCAAACAGGCCGCTACGCCAGGACCAGCCCATCGCATAGCGACCCGCCAGCGTATGCCCAGTCGGACTGCTGCCGAGTCGGATTGCCGCCGCAGCGCGCGGCCGGGTGAGCGGAATGCGCCAGAGCGCGACCTGACCGGCGCCGGAGGCGATCAGCATCTGACGGTCGCGGTCGATATCGACCCGCTGCACCGGGAAATCGTGGTGGAGTGTCCCGGCGACCAGCGACTGACCAGTTTGGGCATCCAGCGCATGAACCGCGCCGTCGCGGTTGGCCGCCGCCAGCCACGTCCCGTCGGCGCTGAACGCCAGCCAGCTGACCTCGTGGCCGCGAGAGACCGGTACATTGCGTATCGTCCATTGGCGAGTCTCATAGAGAGAAATCTGGCCCTCGTAATTGCCGATCGCGAGCGTCTCGCCGTCAGGGCTCAGGCTCCATGCCGAAATTCCCAGGCCATGCAGTGGCTGAATCTCGATCAGGTTCCCGGAATCGGCCGGATCGGCCCGCAGCAACTGGCGCTGATAGGCACGCAGGAACAGCACGAAACGGCCGTCTGGCGCCACCAGCATCGGCAGAGCATCAGGCTGCGCCGCACCCATGCCGCTCAGCTGGGTCCACGGCGAGGTCGACCACAGCTGCCACCGGCGCTGGCGATCGCGCAGCACCGCGTAGCGCGCGTTGGCACTGTAGCTGGCATCGGCGAAATCGTCGAAAGCGCTCGGCGGCTCGATCAGCCGGGATTCACTCAGATCGACCAGCCAGCTGTCACTGGTGTTCGGACTGGTCTGGTTGCTGTACCACTCCAGGGTCACCATCAGCCGGTCTTCGTCGATGAAGCGCAGCAGCAGTGGTGCGCGCGGCTGGCCGTCGGACGTGGGTCTGTCGCTCAGGTTCACCCGACCTCGCTCGGTCATCGTCGTGCTGTCGTACCAGCGCACGCTGCGATCACTCAGGCCCAGCGCGAGTAGTTTGCCCTGCGGGCTGAGGGCGAGACTGAGCGGGCTGGCGTCGGCGATGGCCAAAATATCGAGCAGCTGCGCACCGCGCGCCAGCAACATGTCGACCCGAGCCAGATCAGCCGCTGCATCAGGCGCGCCGCTGCGCTGTTGTTCGTCAATGTTCGCGAGCAGGCGGGGCAGCGCGTCAAATCCCCGGCCATCGAGTTCGTGTCGCAATGCCGCTTCGCGCCGACTGTCCCAAAGCAGACGCATTGCCGTGTCTGAACTGGCCTCGGCGCGTTGCCATTGGTAGGCGCTGACCAGCAACCCGCTGAACAGGCTGATCAGGAAGGCGCTCAGCAGCAGCGCCAGCCGCGGTTCGCGGATGGCCCAGCGGCCGCTACGTTGGAGTGTCCCCAACGGCCGGACGCTGACTGCGCGCCCGTCCAGATAACGACCCAGGTCGTCGGCCAGTTCGCGCGCGCTGGCATAGCGCTCGGCAGGATCGGGGCGCAGACAGCAAAGGCAGATCGCTTCCAGATCACGGTCGATCTGCGGCAGCAGCGCGCGCAGTGGCTGTGGCGCGGCGGCCACGACCTGGTTGAGGGTGTCTTGCGGCGTTGATCCGACGAATGGTGGTCGGCCAGTCAGCGCTTCGTACAGCATCGCGCCCAGGCCATAGATATCGGTCGCCACCGACAGTTTTCCACCCAGCACGGCCTGTTCCGGCGCCATGTAGCTGGGGGTTCCACATATCTCCTCTTCCTCCCGTGCCAGCGGGTCGTCCAGCCGCCGCGCCAGACCGAAGTCGGCAACCATCGGCTCGTCGCGCTCGTTGATCAGGATGTTGGCGGGCTTCAGGTCCAGATGCAGCACGTCCAGCCGGTGTGCATAGTTGACCGCCTCGGCCACAGTACGTATCAGGGCAGCCGCATCACGATTGGACATCGGGCCCTGCCGGGACAGCCGCCGTGCCAGCGAGTCTCCCTGCACCAGCGCCATCGTGAAGAAGTTCAGCGCGTCGTGACTACCGATCTCGAACACCGAGACGATGTTCGGATGCTGCATCCGCGCCGCTGACTGCGCTTCGCGTCGGAAGCGCCCGATGAACTCGCTCGACGCCCAAGGCCCGGCCGCGAGCAGTTTCAGCGCCACCTGGCGATCGAGCGATTTCTGCCGCGCACGATAAACCACGCCCATGCCGCCCTGGCCGAGCTTTTCGACCAGTTCATAGTCACCGAAGTCGCGCTGACTGGGGTCCGCCAGATCCAGGTCGAGCGCGTCCGCCTGCAAAAAGGCGAGGTGGCGCGAGTGGCCGACGTCCTGCGGCCCCGGAGCCTCGGCCAGCGCCAACTCGGCCAGACGGCGGTGCCGACCGAGCCAGTCGCCGTCCTGGTTGACCACCGTCCGCTGCGAGTCGTTCATGATGGTGGCGGATCACTGCCGTCGGCAAGCAGTTCACGCAGTGCCCGCCGTTCGCTGGCCAGTTCAGTCTGGTCGGTGATGGTTTCGGCGAGTTCGGCATCGACCAGTTCGCGAAAGCGCTCACGCAGGCGTCCGATCGCGATGCGCAGGACCATCGGGCTGGTGTGCAGGCTCTGCGCCAGCTCGGTGTAATCCACCGATGTCGGTTCGTCGGTCAGAAACCGTTCGAGTTGGCCGTACATTGTCTGGTGGCCCGCCTCCAGGGCCTCGGCACGGACCCGTTCCTGAGCCCGATGTAGCACCTCGATCGCGAAACTGCGCCGAAAACCTTGCTCCGGCGCGATGGTGTCACGTGACTCGCGCAGATGGCGTTCCTCGTACTGGGTCAAGGGCAAGGGTGGTTGCGGCAGGCGCGAGGGCGCAAGCGCGCAAGGCGGTGGCCAGTCTTGCGCCATGCAGCGACGCAATTCGGCCAGCAGCCATTCGCGAAAGCGGACCGGACGCTGCGCTTGAAGGGTGGCGATTCGATGCTCGAAAATCTCGTGAAAGCAGTGACGGGTGAAGCTCTCGGCCGATTCCGGCGCCAGCCCGGCTCGCCGGCCATAGGCGTAGACCGGATACCAGTAGCGTGCGCACAGTTCTTCCAGCGAAGCGCGCTCTTGGCCGCTGGCGGCAAGCACCAGCGACCAGCGCGTGGGCGCAAAGCTCAACGAACGAGTCGACGGCTGGCTACTCTGCCCCTGCTCTCTGGCGACCATGGCTTTCCCCGACGCGCGATCCGGCACTTTTTACCAATACCGGAACGGTGTGCGCAGATTACCGCGCCACGCCACGGCAGGTGACTTTTGCGGCCGTTGCCGTGCAATCAGCTTGGCCGTGAAGGCGTGCGCGGGCTACCATCCGCGGCCTTGAGCTGAACCATCGTTACGGGAGCAAGTCATGAGTGTCGAGCAGATCATGACCGATGCGAAGCATCGGATGGGCAAGAGCGTCGAATCGCTGGAGCAGGAACTGGCGCGGGTGCGTAGTGGCCGAGCCCAGGCATCCCTGCTCGATCACATCCGCGTGCCTTACTACGGTCAGGAGGTGCCGGTCAGCCAGGTCGCCACGGTCGTGGTCAGTGATGCGCGTACGCTGACCGTGTCGCCATGGGAGAAGAACATGGTCGGCGCGGTCGAGAAGGCGATCATGACCTCCGATCTGGGCCTCAATCCCAATACCTCCGGTCAGGTCATCCGGATCATCATTCCCGCCTTGACCGAGGAACGCCGCAAGGAACTGGCCAAGGTGGTCTCGCAAGAGGCCGAAAATGCCAAGGTCGCGGTGCGCAACGTCCGCCGTGACGCGATCCATCAGATCAAGGATCTGCAGAAGGCCAAGGAAATCACCGAGGACGACGAGCGCCGCGCCGAGGACGACATCCAGAAGCTGACTGACCACTTTGTCAAGGAGATCGACTCCGTCGCCAAGGTGAAGGAAGACGAGTTGATGGCGCTTTGAGGGGCGGCGCGCGGTGAACGGGGTGGATGGAGGCACAGGGCCCAGGGCACAGGGCTCAGGGCACAGAGCACACGGCCCTGAGCTTGGCTCCGGCTTGATCGGGGTGGCCAGAAATGAGCGCCGGTCGCTTGTCGGGCTGATGTGCTTCGGAATGGCGGGGTGATGACCAGCGACAGCGACCATTTGTTGCCGATTCCCTGCCATGTCGCGGTGGTGATGGATGGTAATGGCCGCTGGGCGCAGCAGTGCCGGCGGCCGCGTGCCTTCGGTCACCGGGCCGGGGTCAAGGCGGTGCGCGGATTGATCCAGGCCTGCCTGCGGCGGGACATCGCGGTGTTGACCCTGTTTGCCTTCAGCAGCGAAAACTGGTCGCGACCGAAAGGGGAAGTCAGCAGTCTGATGGACCTGTTCCTGCGCTCGCTGCGCAAGGAGGCCGATCAGCTCGCCAGCAATGGCGTGCGCCTGCGCTTCATCGGAGAACGCTCGGCATTTGCCGCCGAATTGCAGCTGGCGATGGAAGAAGTGGAGCGCAAGACGGCCGGCAATCACCGCCTGCAACTGAGTATCGCGGTCAACTATGGCGGCCGCTGGGACATTCTTCAGGCCACCCGACGGCTGGCCGAGGCAGTCAAGGCGGGCGATCTGAATCCGGATCAGATCACCGTCCAGAGTCTGCATGGCGAGACCAGTCTGGCCGGTCTGCCGGACCCGGATCTGCTCATCCGCACCGGTGGCGAGCAGCGCATCAGCAATTTTCTGCTGTGGCAATGCGCCTATACCGAGTTGTATTTCTGCGACACGCTGTGGCCGGATTTCGATGAGGCGGCGCTGGATGTGGCGCTGGCCAATTTCCGCAGTCGCCAGCGTCGCTTCGGCGGCGTGCCCGGCACCGCCCCCAGCCGTGCCGGCGAGGCGGCCTGATGCTTGACCACCTCAGC
>JBGTIE010000765.1:0-2490 GCA_041745855.1 Lysobacterales bacterium
CGGCCAGATCGGTGGCCAGCAGGGCCAGCGCCTGGCCGGCCAGGGTCAGCAACCAGAACACCCCGAAATGGCGCCGGCGCTCGTCGATCGCGGCACCAGCGAACCAGCCGCCGAGCACCCACCCGGTGCCGGCGAGCAGCAGCAGCGGGCGGTTCTGCGCATCGATCGCAAAGGTGCTGCCAAGCAGCAGTTGCGGCACTTCCAGGGTGCCTTCGCCAACCACGCCCAGCAGCAACAGCGGCAATGGAGCAACGATCCAGGCGACCGCGCGGCCGCGTGGCCACTGCAACACCGGCAGGGCAATCCAGGGAGCGAGCAGCGCGAGTGCGACCAGCAGGTTCATCAGTAGTATTCCGCGACCAGCTGTTGCACCCAGCCGAGCGGGCTCATCGCCAGACCGGCGAGCAGGCCGACCAGCAGCGCGAGCAGCGCGGTGATCAATGTTGGCACTATCAGTGCGAGCTGCGCACCACGGCTGAACTGCTGTGGCTCGGGCCAGCTGGCCGGTGGCTCGGTGAACCACATCCGGCGCAGCAACGGCAGGAAGTAGGCCGCGTTGAGCAGGCTGCTTGCCACCAGCACGCCCAACACCCACGGGTAGCCGCCGGCCAGGGCGCCGGCACCGAGGTACCACTTGCTGATGAAGCCGGCCATCGGCGGCACGCCGATCATGCCCAGCGCAGCGAGCGAGAACGCGGCACTGGTCCACGGCAGCCGCCGGCCCACGCCATCGAGCTGGTCGATCCGCTTGACACCGAGTATCTCGGCAAAGACGCCGGCGGCGAAAAACAGCGTGATCTTCATCAGGCCCTGGTGCACCACGTGGACCAGCCCGCCGATGCTGGCGATGGGGCCTGCCAGGGCCGCGCCGAGGGTGATGTAGGACACCTGGCTGACGGTGGAGAAGGCCAGCCGCTTCTTCAGGTCGGTCTGGGCCAGCGCCATCAGCGAGCCATACAGGATGGTGACGCAGGCGGCGACCACCAACGGGTCGGCCAGCCCGAGTTCGGCGACGCGTTCAGGGCCGAACACGTCATATATCAGCCGCACGATGCCGAAGGCGCCGGCCTTGACCACGGCAACCGCATGCAGCAATGCACTGACCGGCGCCGGTGCCACCATCGCCTTCGGCAGCCAGCCATGCATCGGCACCAGTGCCGCCTTGACGCCGAGGCCGGCCACCATCAGCACGAAGATCGCGATCAGTGCCCATGGCTCGCCCTGCAGCGCGTCGAAGGGAATGCCACGGGCGAGGAAGTCCCGCGGGCCGCTCAGCGCGTGCAACCACACCAGGCCGATCAGGAACAGCGTGCTGCCAACCAGCGTATGACGCAGGTAGCTGCGGCCGCCGGCGAACGATTCCGGCGTGCCGCGGTGCACGATCAGCGGCCAGGTCGCAAGCGTCAGCAATTCATAGAAGACGAAGAAGGTGAACAGGTTGCCGGCGGTGGCGATGCCCATCGTTGCCGCCACGCACAGACTGAAAAAGCCGAAGAAGCGCGCGCGATGCGGGCTGCGTTCGAGATAGCCGATCGCGTAGATCGTCGTCAGCAGCCACAGTCCGGCCGACAGGGTCAGGAACAGCAGCGACAGCGGATCGGCATGCAGCACCAGATCGAGTCCGGGCAGCAGTTGCAACCGCCAGATGAAGCTCTGGCCGGACTCGACCGCGATCAGCAACAACAGGATCAATGCCAGCTTCAGCACCGCCGCAGTCAGATTCACAGCCACGCGCAGCCGCTGGCGCGACTCGCCGAGCACGAAGATCAGCACCGAGGCGAGCAGTGAAGTGAGAATGACGTAGAGCGGCAGCGCGGCTGGCAGACTGTTCACCGCTGCGCTCCGCCGGCCAGCGCATCGGGGATAGCCATGAAGGCGATCAACGGTGCCGACCCGAATCCCAGCGCGATGGCCGCCAGCGCCAGGGCCAACGCGATCAGTTCGGCACCGCGGCTCAGCGCACTGCCGTCACTGGCCACCTCGCCAGGCCTGGATTGGCCCAGCATCGCCGCGAGCGCTCGGAACAGGTAGGCCGCCGCAAGCAGGCTGCCCAGTGCGAGTACCGCGATCATCCACCAGGCCCCTTGCTCCCAGGCCGCCGACAACAGCAGCCATTTGGCCAGGAAGCCGCCACTGGGCGGCAGGCCCATCAAGCTGACCGCAGCGATGCCGAACGCGAACACGCTGATCGGGGCGTGGCGGTCAGCGCCGCCCAGCTGGTCGATCCGGTCGCTGCCGAAGCGGGTCAGCAGATTGGCCGCGGCCAGGAACATGCCGGCCTTGGCCAGACCGTGGCTGAGCATCTGCAGCATGGTCGCCTGCCATGCCAGCACGCCGGGAACTCCAAAGATCAGCATCAGATAGCCGAGCTGGGCCACCGTCGAGTACGCCACCAGGCGCTTGAGCCGGGTCTGGCGAAACGCCAGCAGCGAGCCGTACAGCACCGCGCCGGCCCCGAGCAGCGCGAGCATGGTGCCGGCCGCCGGCGGC
>JBGTIE010000766.1:0-2575 GCA_041745855.1 Lysobacterales bacterium
CACCTCGGCCAGCGCCTCGCCGCTGATCTGCGCCGCCAGGCCGCGCAGCGCGGTCTGATAGGCGCTGAAGGCGCCCTCGGTGCCACGCAACACGCGCAGCACGTCGAGCGCCAGCACGTTGGTCGTGCCCTCCCAGATCGACAAGACCTGGGCGTCCCGCAGCAGCACCGGGATACCCGTGCTTTCGATATAGCCAGCGCCGCCGAATCCTTCCACGATCTCGCTCAGACCAGCGATCGCCTGACGTGCCGTCCACAGCTTGGCCAGCGGCGTCAGCAAGCGCCACAGGGCGCGGTGGGCATCGTCCAGTTGACCGTGCTCCTGTTTGCCGAGCAACTCGGCCACGTACATTGTCAGATGGAAGCCGGCTTCGAACTCGGCCTGCAGGTCGGCCATCGTCTCCCGATACAAGGGCTGGCTGGCCAGGGTCTTGCCAAAAACAATGCGGCGGCGGGCGTAGTCATCGAGCAGCTGCAGGCCGCGGCGGTACAGACCGAGCGCGGTGAAGGCATTCCACAGTCGGGTGATGTTGAGGACAGGAGCAATCGCACGAACACCATGCCCCAGACCGTTGACCGGCTCAGCCGGAGTGCCAAACAGACGCAGCTCGGCGGTCGGCAGCTTGCGGGTGCCAAGTTTGTCCTTGAGCCGGTCGATCTCGATCTGGCAGAGCCGCCCCTGATCGTCACGCGGCTCCACGTAAAACAAGGCGAGCGCATCGGCGCCGTCCAAGTCAGTGCTTTCCGGACGTGCCAGCAGCAGGGTTGCCTCGCTGGTCGTGGCCGAAGTGAACCATTTGCGACCATAGATTCGCCATTGGCCACTATCGTCGCGGCTGGCGATGGTCTCGCTTTGGCTCACGTCTGAACCGCCGGTAGTTTCGGTCATCCACTGACCGCAGGTCCAGAAATCACTCGCCTCACGCGCCAGAAAATGCGGCACCGCCCGATCGATAAGGGCGCGATTGGCCGAATCCAGCAAGGCGCGGGTAGCGCCGTCGGTCATTGCCAACGGACAGCCGTAAAACTCGCTGCCCGGATTGAACAAGTAAGCCAGAGTAAACTGATAAATCCGCGCCTGCGCCTCGTGGGCCTGATCATAGCCATGCGCGACCAGACCGAAGCGGGCGGCAAGCTCCGGCAGCTCCTGCCACAAGGGGCTGAGCTCAATCCGGTCTATGCGATTTCCCCAGGCATCCCAATGCTGCAAGGTGGGTTGCAGTGCCGCTTCGGCGAGCTGGCGCGGATACAGCTGACACATCACTTCGCCGAGCGCCATCGCCTCGGTTTCGAGTGTCTCCAGTCGCGCCGGCGGCAGCACCCGACGCAGATAGGAGCGCAGCACGCGATCAGCCTGAAAAGGATTGCTCAGCTCCGGTGCGGGTTGCACGAATGCCATGGGTGACTCCATCTCTCAGCCGCCAATGGTATCAGGGACTTGCCGCCGTCTATTGGGTGGAGCGAAAAGGATGTCGAGAGTGGTCTGCATTAATCCGAGGGCACAGGGCCCAGGGCCCAGTCCAGAGCACATTCAGGCCAGGATGAAAGCAAACGGTGATTGTCTTCGTGCAAGCAATCAAAGTCTGATCAACCTCGAAGCTGCTTTTGACCGGCTGGGCCCTGGGCCCTTCAGACGCGAGTGTTCCGCCCCCTCGTTCCCTATCCTTGGTGCCTCGCCCCCTGCGACGCGCGCCGCCGCATGTACAGCGCTGCGAAATAGGCCACCGTAAGGACAACCTCGATCACCGCCTGCGGGCGCATTGCCTGGTTGGCGTAGCTTTCCATCACGCCATGACAGAAATAGGCCAGCATGCCGATGCCGGCGTAGATCAGTTGATGACGCAGGCGAAACAGCATCGCCAACGCCAGCGGTAGCAACGGCAGCAATGCCACCGTCCAGCCCGCCACTGCCGGCAAGCCAGCGGCGGGCCACAGGCTCTGCCACAGCACGTGCAACAGCAGCACACCGGCCACGGTTGCCCACCCGAGCGCACTCCAGACCTTGCGAGACGGACCGTCGGTGGCGGGTGGAAGCGAGCTCATGCCTTCGCTCCGGCCAGCCGCAGTGCGATCTGCGCCACCCGTCGACCGAGCGCGGCGGCCAGATCACGTTCGCTTGTCGCCATTTCCCGGTCACCGGCAAGGCCGGTCCAGCGACTGGCGCCATACGGTGTGCCGCCAGCTTCGGTCGTGCTCAGCGCGGGTTCGGTGTAAGGCAATCCGGTTATCAGCATGCCGTGATGAAGCAGCGGCAGCAGCATCCCGAGCAGCGTGCTCTCCTGACCGCCATGCAGGCTGGCCGTGCTGGTAAAGGCCGCCGCCGGCTTGCCCGCCATTGTGCCGGACAGCCACAGATCACCGCTACCTTCGAGAAAATGCTTCAGCGGCGCTGCCATGCTGCCGAAACGGGTCGGACTGCCGATAATCAGGCCGTCACACGCCGCCAGATCGGCAATCTCGGCAAACGGTGGCCCGCTGTCCGGAATGGCGCCGCCGCTGGCGGACTGGTGCGCCGGCTGCACCGGCGGCACACAGCGCAACAGCGCTTCGGAACCGGCGACCGAACTGACCCCGGC
>JBGTIE010000767.1:0-4654 GCA_041745855.1 Lysobacterales bacterium
GCGCACTGGCGCTGGCGGTGGACAGCAAGCGCGACGCGCTCTGGCTGGCGACCACGGCGCTGCCTCACTTCGAGGGATTCGCTCCCGACGATCTGGGCATCGGCGCGATCCTGCGGCTGCGCCTGAGCGACGGCAAGCTGCTGGAGCACTATCCCATTCCGATCGACGGAATGCCGCATGTGGTCGGGGCGATGACCGTCGGCAGCAGCGGGGATGTGTACGCGGTGGACGGTGTGTCCAATGCGATCTACAAGATCTCCGGCGGCCAGCTCGAGCAGCTGCTGACGCTGCCGGAGGCCACCAGTCTGCGCGGTATCGCGCTGCACCCGAGCGAAAAGCTGCTCTACCTGTCGGACTACGAGATGGGACTGCAGTTGGTCGATCTGGACGGGCAGAAGGTCTATGTAATCAACGCAGGTAGCCACAACTTCGGCGGCATCGAGCACCTGAGCTGGTACGACGGTCATCTGATTGCGATCCAGAATTTCAATCCACCGCAGCGGGTGATGCGGATCGGGCTGGCTCCGAATGGTCGCACCGTGTCTGCCATGGGCCCGCTGGAAGCGTCCAAACCAGCGATGAAGCGCCTGACGCTGGGGGCGATTGGTGGCGATACTTTCTACTTCATCGCCAACAGCCAGCGTGACTACTACGGCCCCAACGGTCGCTTGATCGAGGGTGTGGAGCCTGAGCGCCGGGTGATCTATCAACTCTCGCCACGCTTCGGCCTGCAGACGATGAAGGATCTGACCTCCGCCCCGGCAACCGACGGCGACTGAGCGCCTCACGATGTCGTTTCGCCGCCTCTATCTGGTCGATGCCAGTGTCTACGTGTTTCGGGCCTATCACTCGCTGGAGCCGATCTGGCAGGACAGCGAGGGCTGGGCGACTCACGCGGTGCATGGCTATGCGAGTTTTCTGCTCCAGCTGCTGGAGCAGTTGGGGCCGGACGAAGGGATGGCAGTGTGCTTCGACGAAGCGCTGGAGACTTCCTTTCGCAACCAGATCTATCCGCTCTATAAGGCCAACCGCGAGCCGGCCGATGAAGGCCTGCTGCGGCAGTTCCGGCACTGTCAGGCGCTGACCCGGGCGCTCGGGCTGGCGGTGTTTGCCGATCCGATTTACGAGGCCGATGACCTGATCGGCACCCTCGGCGCGCAGGCGCGTCAGCGCGACATTCCGGTCATGTTCGTCTCCGCCGACAAGGATCTGGCGCAATTGGTCGGGCCGCTCGACCAGCAATGGGACTTCGCCCGCGATCGGCGCTGGGATGCCGCCGGCGTGTTCGAGCGCTTCGGTGTGCGACCGGACCAGATTGCCGACTGGCTTGCCCTGACCGGTGACAGCGTCGACAACATCCCGGGCATCCGCGGCATCGGCCCGACCTCGGCCACTGCGTTGTTGGCACATTTCGAGACGCTCGAAGGGCTGTTCGACCGTCTGCCCGAGCTTCCCTTTTTGCGCATGCGAGGTGCTCGCAGTCTGCACGCCAAGCTCAAGGGCGAGCGAGACAATGCGCTGCTGTGGCGTCAGCTGACCAGTATCGAGACGGCGGTGCCGATGGCCTTGGACTGGTCGGCGCTAAAGCCGGCCGCCGCCGATCCGCAGGTCAGTACCGATCTTTGCACCGAACTGGGCTTCGGGCCGCTGATGAAGTCGCGCACGCGCAAGCTGCTGGAGCAGCGGGGATAGTCGCAACCGGATTCTTGATCTTCCTCCGCGTCTCCGCGTGACACCGCTTTTCTGTCACTCCAACTCTGACCTCAGGCCGTGGTCCAGCGGCTGACCCGGCCTTCCAGCGTCGGGCGGGGTCGCTCTCGCGCTTCGCCCTGTGGCGTGCCGAGATAGAAGAAGCCGACCACTTGTTCGGCTTCGCCCAAACCCAGCCATTGACGCACCTTTGCGTCGTAGGCTGGCCAGCCGGTCAGCCATTGCGCCCCGAAACCTTCGGCCTGGGCCAGCAGCAGCAACATCATGCCCACGCAGCCAGCCGACAGGAGTTGTTCGCATTCCGGCACCTTGTGGCCGGTCGTCGCCGAACAGACCAGCAGCACGGTCAGCGGCGCGCGGGTGAAGCGCTCACGCTCCTTGTCCAGCGCCGCGCAGCTTGCATCCGGGTCCAGTTCCAGCAATCGGTCAGCCAGGCCATGACCGAGTGCCCGGCCGGCCTCGCGTTCGATCAGCACAAAGCGCCAGGGCATCAGGCAGCCATGATCGGGAACCCGCAAGGCGCCTTGAAGGATGCGCTGCAGCTGATCCGGATCCGGCCCGGGGTCGGCCAGTTGCCGCGAAGGCACCGACGCTCGCCGGTGCAGGAAGTCGAGTACAGGTTCGTTCATTCGGGGTCCTTGTTCATTCCGGTTCATCGTTCACGGGTTCGTCGTAGCCTATGGCCAGAATCGCGAAAGCAGCTACGCCGGTAGGCAACTGGACCTCGATCTCGTCATCGACCCGCCGGCCGAGCAGCGCGCGCGCCAATGGGGCATCGATGCTGATCCAACCCAGCCCGGCGTCGATCTCGTCCGGACCGACCAGCCGGTAATGAACGGTATCGCCGGCGTCGTTTTCCAGCGCCACCAGGGCGCCGAAATAGACCCGATTGCGATCGGTGGGCGGGGCCTCAACGACCTTGAGCCGATCCAGCCGACGGGTCAGATAGCGCACCCGCCGGTCGATCTCGCCCAGCTGTTTCTTGCGGTACTGATACTCGGCATTCTCCGACCGATCACCCTCGGCCGCCGCCGCCGTCAATGCCGCAACCACCTCCGGCCGACGCTGCCGCCACAGCTCGTTCAACTCATCACGCAGCCGCTCGAATCCGGCGCGGGTGATGTAGGCGCTGCTGGGTGCGCTTGGAGGGCGATAGCGGGTGCCGGCCATGGATGTGGGGTGCTCGGAAAGTTGGACAGGACGGCTCGATTATCGCGCGCGCACTCTGCACGCGCCCAGGGCCCAGGGCCCAGGGCCCAGTAGAGCCGCGGTCGGTCCGCATGTAGAGCCTGCAACGGCAGGGCTTTTCGCCTTGGCGAGGGGGTGCCGAGGTCGGCTCTTGACCGCAGTCACGTTCGCCGCTACGCTTCCCAGCGTATTAACGCATTAGTGCATTGATGAAACGTCGCGCAATTGATCCCGAACCGCAGTCCGAGTCACCGGTCATGGCGCTGAGCCGTGCGCTGGCGGCGCTGGCCGATGCGGCCGCAGTCGAGGCATTCTTGCGCGATCTGTGTACGCCGGCCGAACTGGAAGCCCTCGCCGATCGTTGGCGGGTCGTGCCCTTGCTCGAACGTGGCATCGCCTATCGGGAGATCCACGATCGGACCGCGGTCAGCGTGACCACGATCGGCCGGATCGCTCGCTTCCTGAACGAAGGCGCTGGCGGCTATAGGGCTGCGCTGGATGCGCTCGACGCACAGGGTGAGCATCGACACTGACGCTCTCCGTAAGCCGGGCCACCGGCCCAAACCGCTTCATCATCCACCGCCCTGCATCCCACCGAATCTGGAAAACCACTCATGCGAGCACGTGATCGCCTGCGCATTGCGATACAGAAATCCGGCCGATTGTCCGAGGCCTCGATCGAGCTGTTGGCACGTGCTGGCTTGAGCTTCCGGATGAGTCGCGACCGCCTGTTCTGCTTCGGCGAAAGCCTGCCGGTGGACCTGCTGCTGGTGCGCGATGACGACATTCCGGGACTGATCGAGCAGGGCGTCTGCGAGGCCGGCGTGGTCGGTTACAACGTCGCCCGTGAATACGCGCTTGGAAAGGGCTTGAATGAAGGCAGCGAGCCCTTCGAGGTGGTCGCCGAACTCGGCTTCGGCGGCTGCCGCTTGTCGATCGCAGTGCCGCAGGATGAGCCTTGGGACAGTCCGCAACAGCTCGCCGGACGAAGCATCGCGACCAGCTACCCAGGCCTGTTGGCCGACTATCTGCGCCGGCACGAGGTCAGCGCCGACATCGTCGTGCTCAGTGGCTCGGTCGAGATCGCGCCTCGGCTGGGGACGGCAGATCTGATCTGCGATCTGGTTTCCTCCGGTGCGACCCTGCTCGCCAATCAGCTAAAGGAAGTGGCGGTCATCCTCGACAGTGAAGCGGTGATGGTCGCCACCCGCTCACCGCTTGCCGACGAGCGCCGCGAGCTGCTCGACATGCTGGTGCGGCGCCTGAACGGCGTGCTGCGCGGCCGCCAGAGCAAGCTGCTGCTGTTCAACGCCCCGCGCGAAGCCCTCAGCGGCCTGCTCACCCAGCTCACCGATGGCGACCCGCCGACGACATTGCCGATACACGGCCCCAGCGATCGTGTCGCGGTCCAGGCCATCTGTCACAGCGACGTCAGCTGGCAGCAACTGGAAGAACTGAAACGCGCCGGCGCCAGTCATTTGCTGGTGGTGCCGGTGGACAAAATGCTTGTGTGAGGGATTGCGTAGAAGTTCGGGCCGTAGCGCAGAGGGCCCAGGGCCCAGGGCCCAGGGCCCAGGGCCCAGGGCCCAGAACAGCCTCGGCAGTGCTGCGCTTACTGGGCCCTGGGCCCTATGCCCTGGGCCCTCTACTCGAAGCAACACCTCGCTGTACAACATCAACCAAATCAGGACCCCCACCGTGCCCATCACCCCGCTGCTCCCCCGCTTCGACTGGTCCGCGCTGGACGCGGCGCAAC
>JBGTIE010000768.1:0-3266 GCA_041745855.1 Lysobacterales bacterium
CCTGGCAACGTGACAGCTCGATCGCTGCGCGCAGGCGCAGATCGATTCGTTCCAGCTTGGCGACCGCGCTGCGCAGCACTTCAGCGGCCGCAGGCGGCTGCGCCGTGCCGAGGGCGCGAAGCAAGCTGCTGGTGGCGATCTGATCGGGCGCATCGCCTTCCAGACGTGCGGCCATGTCCATCGTATCCGGCCCGTGCAGGACATCCCGCAGCAAGGCGACCACGAGCACGGCGGCAGCGTCGGCACCGGCGCGGCCAGCGTGGACCCAGTCCGCCAGGACTTCTGTCAATGCCTTCAAGGCTCCGGGCTGGTCAGCGTACGGGCTCCGCGCGTCGAGCAGGTGCTGGCGCAACAGCAGCACGCTGCCCTCGTCGCAACCGTGGCGACGATAGATGTCGAAGACGCGCGCAGCCTGGCGTCCCTCTGGATGGCTGCGCAGTGGCGCCAATGTTGTCTTGAAGGCGGGAAACAGTCTGTCCAGCAGTTGGAAATACTTGTCCGGATCCTGCGCCAGATGCGGTCCGGCACTGCGTCCCAGCTCGGCCGGGTCGATCTGCAAACCTTCCGTGGCCGGCAGCAGGTCGGCCGGGCTGAGCTGCTGCAGCATCTGCAGCGCGGCATCGCGAAGTGGCGGCGTGGTGCTGCGCAGCGCACCATGGAAGTCCGCAGCATGGCCTGCCCCGATCCCGAACAGAGCCAGCCGGATCATCGATCCGGCCAGCCCGCCGCGCTGGATCGCCTCGCGGCGCAGGTGGGTGATGTACTCGGCCCGTTCGGCTGGATCGCGCGGTTGCTGCATGCGCAGCGATGCCGGCCCGTTCTGGAGCAGCTCGCGGGTCATCTGGCTCAAGGTGTCGGGGGTCAGGGACATGCGGACGACTCAGCGGCTGAGAAGCATGCGCAGCAAGCCCTGCAGGGTCATGCGCAGCAATTGGAAGGCACCGTCGAACAAAGGTCCACGGGCACGCGGGAGGGAGGCGAGGATCTCGCGGGCCTGCGGGTTGCCAGCCGCTTCGGCCGCGTTCAACAGGCGCAAGGCTTCTTCCTGGTTGCGCACGCCGGCGCGGCCGTCCCACAGGTACAGGCCCAGATTGATCATTCCGCCGCTATCGCCCAGCTGCGCGGCGCGCTGGAAGTAGCCCTGTGCGCGAGCGTGGTTGACCCGCACGCCGTTGCCTTCGGCGTACATCGCGCCGAGATTGTTGAGCGCGCTGACACTGCCCAGTTCGGCCGCCTGCTCGTACAACTCGCGCGCCCGCGCGGGCTTGCTGGCCATCGTTTCATAGGCCTGTGCGAACAGCTGGTCGGCCAGCGCCTTCTCGGACTGCTCACGCTCGAAGCCCTGGTCCAGGACCTCCGAGATGACCTCGGCCTGGCTGCGCGACTGGCCATGGTGGGCCTTGCTGGGCGCCAGCCAGACATCTTCCAGCCACTCCGGCCAGTGCCTTGGGGGCAGCAGCATGACCGGGCCGGGCTCCTCATCGCTGATCAGTAGCGGAAACACCGACTGCAGCACGCCATCGGGCAGCGAGCGGCGATCGATGTAGAGCGTGGAGGCCAGCAGCGGCCACGGCGAAATCGCCTGCGGCACCGGCTGCGCGAAGAAGCGCGCGACTTCGTTGGCGAGCAGCGCGCCGAAGGCGGCACAAGCCGGATCGGCGTGCGGTTGCCCTTTAAGGTCAAACAACCGGTGGGCGAAGGCCTGCAGGGTCTGTTGCGGCACCCGACCGCTCGGATCGTAGATCACCGCGGCAGGCGCCCCGGGCAGATCGCCGATCTTGAACAGATCATTGTTGGCCTGGATCAGCACCGCCGCGACCGACCTGCCCTGCGCGAGCAGGAGCGGCGCGGCGCGGAACTGCGCCAGCAGCGGGTCGTTGTCCTGCTCCATCCATGTCGGTGGCCGCAGCAACAGTCCGCTCAACTCATCGCCGATCGGCGGCCAGTGGCGCGGCTCGAAGTCGGTCGACAGTGGCATTGCCGGCAGTGGCGCGCGCGAATCCAGACCTTCCGGCATGTAGGGTCGACAGACACTCGCCAGCCCGGCCGCCTCGGCGTCGAACAGCGGCACCAGCAGCGCGTGCAGGGGCAGGAACCACGGCAGCGTCAGTTCCCGGTCATCGTATTCGCAGGCGATCGTGTTGAGGAAGTCGGCGCCCAGGTTGACGATCCGCAAGGAATCCACAACGCCGAGCCAGTTGGTCCAGCGCGGTGGCCTTCGACGCGCCCGGCCGATCAGCTCACCGGCGTAGAAGGCGAGCAGATGGAGCAGGTTGCGGTGTCCGGCGTCCTCCAGAAACTGCGCCCCCTGGCCGACCAGCCGCGGCCGCCACTGGGCGATGAAGCGATCGATGCGCTCCAGACTGGCGACGCTGTAATCGAGCTGCAGCGCCCGCAGCGCCGATTCCTGCGCCCATCCTCCTGGCACCGACAGTCGCGTCTCCCAGGCATGCAGCATGCACAAGGCACTGAACTGGAGGTGATTTTCACGTGCCATTGACGACTTCACGTTGGGGGGCGCGAATGTTAAGGGCGCGCGTGGCGGTTCGCAAGAGGCCCTGAGACGGGCTTCAAAGCTGCCTGGAGTACTGTATATTTGTATACCTTCAAGAGCCAGGGCCCAGGGCATAGGGCCCAGGGCCCAGTGGGTCCGGGCTGCTCCGCTTCTCACTAGCTACTGGAACTGGCTACTGGCCACTGAACAAGCATGTACGCCGAACTTCACTGCCTCAGCAATTTCAGCTTCCAGCGCGGGGCGAGTTCGGCGCGGGAGTTGTTCGATCGGGCGAAGAACGTTGGCTACGGCGCGCTGGCGATCACCGATGAGTGTTCGTTGGCCGGGATCGTGCGTGCCTTGGAGGCCTCGAAGGAAGCCGGGATACCGCTGATCGTCGGCAGCGAGTTCTCGCTCGTCGACGGTCCGCGCTGTGTCCTGCTGGTGCGTGACCAGCGCGGCTACAGCCTGCTTTGTGCATTGATCACGCAGGCTCGTCGGCGTGCCGTCAAAGGAGCGTACCAGGCGCTCAAGGCCGATTGGGAGCGACTGTTTGCTGACGCTCTCGCGGCCGGGGGCACGCCACTGTCTGACCATCTGTATGCGCTGTGGCTGCCAATAGAGCCATACGACGAGGCCGGTCTGAGCTGGCTGCAGGCGCATTTCGGCAGCAGCCTGCGGATCGCGCTGGCGCTGCATCGGGGGCCGCGCGACCGGCAGATCCGTGCCGCGCTGGTCGAACTCGGCCGGCGTCACCGGATCGACCTGGTCG
>JBGTIE010000769.1:0-3041 GCA_041745855.1 Lysobacterales bacterium
CCTGCTGCTGACCGCGCTGGCCGCGCACCGCCACCACGGCGCGATCACCCCGTTCGGCCATCGCAATCTGGGCCAGACGGTGGATGAGTTGCAGCGCTGGAGCAACCAGGCCGGCCTGAGCGTGCGCCAGTGCACCATCTCCAGCCAGGAACGTCGCCCACCGCATTTCGAGATCCTCACTTTGTTGGCGGAGAAGCGCTGATGCGTAGAGCCGGTTCTTCTGGGCCCTGGGCCCTGGGCCCTGTGCCCTTCGTACCCAAACGATCATCGCCGTTCAAGGCCTGGAGCAAGTCGCATGTTGTTGCCCTATAGCCACCCCCAACGCGCCAACGCCCTGCTCCGCAGCCTGCGCGAGCGGATCCTGATCATCGATGGCGCGATGGGCACGATGCTGCAGCGGCACCGGCTGCAGGAGGCCGATTTCCGTGGCGAGCAGTTCGCCAATCATGGCTTCGACCTGCAAGGCAACAATGACCTGTTGTCAATCAGCCAGCCGCGGATCGTCGGCGACATTCACCGCGCCTATTTGGCCGCCGGCGCCGATCTGATCGAGACCAACAGCTTCAACTCCACCTCGATCGCTCAGGCCGACTACGGGCTGGAAGGCCTGTGCTCCGACCTGAATTTCGAGAGCGCCCGACTGGCGCGAGGGGCGGCGGACGAGTACTCGGACCGTACGCCAGACCGGCCGCGCTTCGTCATCGGCGTGCTCGGCCCGACCAACCGGACCGCCTCGATCTCGCCGGATGTGAACAATCCGGGCTTCCGCAATGTCAGTTTCGACCAACTCGCCGACGCCTACACCGAGGCGGCCGCCGCGCTGATCGACGGCGGCGCCGACGTGCTGATGATCGAGACCGTATTCGACACCCTCAACGCCAAGGCCGCCCTGTTCGCGCTGGACCAATTGTTCGAACAGCGCGGCAGCCGCATGCCGCTGATGATCTCCGGCACGATCACCGACCGCTCTGGCCGCACTCTGTCCGGTCAGACCGCCGAGGCCTTCACCCACTCGGTCGCGCATGCGCAGGCGGTCGCAATCGGTCTGAACTGCGCGCTCGGCGCGAGTGACTTGAAGCCCCATCTGGAAGACATCGCCAGCCATACCAGTGCGTTGACCAGCACCCACCCGAACGCCGGTCTGCCGAATGCCTTTGGCGAGTACGACGAATCCCCCGAGGCAATGGCCGCGGTGCTGCGCGAGTTCGCCGCCGATGGCCTGCTGAATCTGGTCGGTGGCTGCTGTGGCACCACGCCCGAGCACATTTCGGCGATCGCCAAAGCTGTCGCCGAGTTCCCGCCGCGGCAGCCACCGACGCTGCCTGCGCTGACCCGATTGGCTGGCCTGGAACCGTTGACGCTGACACCCGAGCTGAACTTCGTCAACGTCGGCGAGCGCTGCAACGTCACCGGCTCGGCACGCTTCCGCAAGCTGATAGAGGCCGACCAATACGATCAGGCCATCGAGGTCGCGCGCGATCAGGTCAACAACGGCGCGCAGATCCTCGACATCAACATGGACGAGGGCCTGCTCGACTCGGAGGCGGCGATGCAGCGCTTCCTGCAACTGCTCGCGGCCGAGCCGGACATCGCGCGGCTTCCGCTGATGATTGACTCGTCCAAGTGGAGCGTGATCGAGGCCGGCCTGAAGTGCGTCCAGGGCAAGGCCATCGTCAACTCGATCAGCCTCAAAGAGGGCGAGGAGCCCTTCCTGCAGCAGGCCAGGCTGCTCCACCGTTATGGCGCCGCGGTGGTCGTGATGGCCTTCGACGAACAAGGCCAGGCCGACACGCTGGAGCGCAAGGTCGAGATCAGCACCCGCGCCTTCAAGCTGCTGACCGAGCAAGCCCACTTCGCGCCCGAGGACATCATCTTCGATCCCAACATCTTCGCCATCGCGACCGGGATCGAGGAACATGACGGCTATGCGGTCAGCTTCATCGACGCAACCCGCGAGCTGAAGCGGCGCTTCCCGACCAGCCACGTCTCCGGCGGCGTCTCCAACGTCAGCTTCGCCTTCCGCGGCAACGACGCGGTGCGCGAGGCGATCCACTCGGTGTTCCTCTACCACGCGATCCGCGCCGGGCTGGACATGGGCATCGTCAATGCCGGTCAACTGGCGCTGTATGACGACCTGCCGGCCGAGCTGCGCGAGCGGGTCGAGGACGTCGTGCTGAATCGACGCTCGGACGGCACCGAACGGCTGCTGGAGATCGCTGATCGCTTCCGCGGCGATGGCAAGAGCAACGAGAGCAAGGTCGATCTGAGCTGGCGCGAGCGGCCGGTGGACCAGCGCATCGAATACGCCCTGGTACATGGCATCGACCAGTTTGTCGAAATAGACACCGAGGAAGCGCGCCAGTCGGTGGCGCGCCCGCTGCATGTCATCGAAGGTCCGTTGATGGCCGGCATGAATACGGTCGGTGATTTGTTCGGCGCCGGCAAGATGTTCCTGCCGCAGGTGGTCAAGAGCGCCCGCGTGATGAAGAAAGCGGTCGCCCACCTGATCCCCTACATCGAGGCCGAGAAGGCCGCCGGCGGAGAAGTCAACAAGCCGCAGGGCACGATCGTGATGGCCACAGTCAAGGGCGATGTGCACGACATCGGCAAGAACATCGTCGGCGTGGTGCTGGCCTGCAACAACTACCGCGTCGTCGATCTGGGTGTGATGGTGCCGGTGCAGAAGATCCTGCAGGCGGTGCGCGACGAAAAGGCCGACATCCTTGGTCTGTCCGGTCTGATCACGCCGAGCCTGGAGGAAATGACCCACGTCGCCCGCGAGTTGCAGAAGCAGGGCTTTCAACTGCCGCTGCTGATCGGTGGGGCGACCACCTCCCGCGCCCACACGGCGCTGAAGATCGAGCCGCACTACCAATCCCCGACGGTCTGGGTGAAGGACGCCTCGCGCGCGGTCGGCGTGGCCCAGAAGTTGCTCGGCGACGGCTTTGGTGAGTTCGTTCGTGAGCTGCGCGCCGACTATGCCGACGTGCGCGCCAAGGGCAAGATCGTCATCGCGACCGTGAAGGGTGACGTGCACGACA
>JBGTIE010000770.1:0-4552 GCA_041745855.1 Lysobacterales bacterium
GCCAGAGCAGACCGAGGGTACGGATCGGCGCTGGCGCTTCGAAGGCGACCAGCCGCACGGCCGGGTTGGAGGCCACCGGCGGCTGGACGCTGAGGATCGGCAACAGCGTCATGCCGACACCGGCAGCCACCATCTGGCGCAGGGTTTCCAGGCTGGTGGCGCGGAAGCCGGCGCGTTCGCGTGCACCGGTCCGTTCGCATACCTCCAACGCCTGATCACGCAGGCAGTGACCCTCCTCCAGCAGCAGCAGGCTTTGCGCCTTGAGCTCCATCATCGGCACCGGCATGTGCCGCGGCAAGGGCTGATCGGACGGCAGAGCGAGCACGAAGGGTTCGTCGAAGAGCACTTCCTGCTCGAAGCTGTGATGACTCTCGATCGGCAGCGCCAACACCGTGGCGTCCAACTCGCCGCGCTGCAGCATCTGCAGCAGCACCTCGGTCTTCTCCTCGACCAGATACAGCTCCAGCTGCGGAAAGCGCGTCCGCAGCTGCGGCATCACATGAGGTAGCAGATAGGGTCCCAAAGTCGGAAACAGCCCCAACCGGAAACTGCCAGCCTCCGGATCGCGGTGGCGCCTGGCCTCCTCCCGGATCTGTTCGACCTCGTTCAGCACCTCGCGACAGCGCTCGACGATCGCTTCCCCCACTTCGGTCAACAGGACCTGCCGCGGGCCACGCTCGATCAGCTGCACGCTCAACTCGTCCTCGAGCTTCCTGAGCTGGGTCGACAGCGTCGGCTGACTGACGAAGCTGGCCTCGGCCGCCCGTCCGAAATGGCGGTGATCAGCCAGGGCGACGAGATACTTGAGGTCGCGCAGGTTCATTGTGGCGATGCCGTTTGACTATCGGGGGGATGGTATCAAGTTGGGGATGAGGGCTGAGGGCACATTCCAGAACAGGCTGACGGCTGAACTGAGGGCCCAGGGCTCAGGGCCCAGGGCCCAGAAGGGCAGTGCCGAGGACCCAGCGTGGCTCAGGTCTTAATCTGGGCCCTGGGCCCTGGGCCCTGTGCCCTGTGCCCTACCAGTAGAGCCCCGGACAGCCCCAAGCTCCAACGGCGTACAATCGGACCAAATCCGCCGGAATAGGCCTCATGCGCAGCGATCGTACGCCGCTACCCAAGACCGCCACCTCCCACATCGGCTACCGCCACTTGTTCGATGGCATCCTCGGCCGCAACACGGCGGACTACTCGATCCAGTCGGCGCAGCGGCACCATGTGCAGCTGTCGCTGATGGCCGACCGCAAGGCGAACATCATCATCACAGTCTCGTCGATCGTCCTGAGCCTGACGCTGAGTCGGATCAACGAGCCGGAACTGCGCTGGGCGCTGGGTACGCTGTCCTTCTTCACTCTGGTCGCACTGGTGCTGGCGATCCTCGCGGTATTGCCAAAGTACCGGCCGATGCGCCTGAAGGACCCGGACAATCTGCCCGAGCACTTCAACATCATGTTCTTCGCCCATTTCTCGGAATTGCCGCGAGACCGCTTCTACGAACTGTGGGCCGATGCCCTGCGCACCGATCGCGCGGTCTACGAGACCCTGGCCAACGACCTGTACTCACTCGGCTTCTATCTGGCCCGGCACAAGTTCCCTTACCTGCGACTGAGCTATCTGTTCTTCATCGCCGGATTCATCAGCGCCTGCGTGATCCAGGCGGCGAACATGTTGCTCTAGGAGAGCGCCACCCCCATGGCTGTCACCTGTGTCCTGACCGGAATCACCACCACCGGCACCCCGCATCTGGGCAACTATGTCGGCGCGATCAAGCCGGCCATCAACGCCTCCCGTCGAGCCGACCACGCGTCGTATTTCTTTCTCGCCGACCTGCACGCGCTGATAAAGTGCCAGGCGCCCGAGCGCGTCCATCAATCGACACTGCAGATCGCGGCGAGTTGGCTGGCGGCTGGACTGGACCCCGAGAAGGTCCATTTCTACCGCCAGTCGGACATCCCGGAGCTGCCCGAACTGACCTGGATCCTCGGCTGCGTCGCGGCCAAGGGGCTGCTCAATCGCGCCCACGCCTACAAGGCCGCGGTCGATACCAATCGCGAGCGCGGCGAGGACTCGGATGCCGGCATCACGATGGGCTTGTATAGCTACCCGGTGCTGATGGCCGCCGACATCCTCGCCTTCGGTGCGCATCAGGTGCCGGTCGGACGCGACCAGGTGCAGCACATCGAGATCGCCCGCGACATGGCCCAGCGCCTCAACCATCTGTATGGCAATGATCTGCTGGTGCTGCCCGAAGCGGTGGTCGACGAATCGGTTGCCACGCTGCCGGGCCTGGACGGCCGCAAGATGAGCAAGAGCTACGACAACACGATCCCGCTGTGGCTGCCGGCCAAGGTGCTGCGCAAGGCGATCGCCGGAATTGTCACCAACTCGCTCGAACCAGGCCAGCCCAAAGACCCGCAAGGCGCTCATCTGTACCAGATCTACAGTGCCTTCGCCGACGAGTCCGAGCGCGCTACGATGGCTTCCGATCTGCGTGCCGGCCTGGGCTGGGGCGAGGCCAAGCAGCGGCTGTACCAGCTTATCGACGCCGAACTGGCTGCGCCCCGGGCGCACTACGAGGAACTGATCAATCATCCCGAGCAGATCGAGGAGTTGCTGCTGGCCGGCGCCGCCAAGGCCCGCGTACAGGCCGGCGAGCGGCTGCGGCGAGTGCGCGAGGCGGTCGGACTGCGGCCCTTGCGCGCCGTTTCGAAATCCGCCGCGGCGACCGGCGGCAAGTCCGCCAAGCCACCACGGCTGGTCAGTTTCCAGCAGGGTGGCAGCTTCCATTTCAAGCTGATCGATAGCGATGGCAGCACGCTGGCGACCAGCAGCGCCCATCCCAGTCCGGCTGAGTGCGGCCGAGCGATAAAGCGCCTGCGTGACAGCGGCAGCGTAGCGGATGCCTGGCAAGCCGGCGACGAAGGCTGGAGCCTGCTTGATGAGGACGGCGCAGCGCTTGCGCAAAGCCATGCCGATGGCGGTCACGACCGCGAACGTATCGTCACCGCGCTGGCGCGCATGAACGGATGAGTGATCTGAGTGGCGCCCGGACGCAGCTGAAGCAGGTCTTCGGCTTCGACGATTTTCGCGGTCTGCAGGCCGAGATTATCGGCCACCTGCTGACCGGCGGTGATGCGCTGGTGCTGATGCCGACTGGCGGCGGCAAATCGCTGTGCTATCAGCTGCCCGCGCTGCTGCGTCCGGGCACGGCGATCATCGTCTCGCCGTTGATTGCGTTGATGCAGGATCAGGTCTCCGCGCTGCAGCAACTCGGCGTGCGCGCCAGCTTCCTCAATTCCAGCCTGAGCGCAGAGGCTGCCCGCTCCGTCGAACAGGCGCTGCTGGCGGGTGAACTGGATCTGCTCTATGTCGCCCCCGAGCGGCTGTTGACAGCGCGCTTCCTGGACTTGCTGACACGCAGCGAGTTGGCTTTGTTCGCGATCGACGAGGCGCACTGCGTGTCGCAATGGGGCCACGACTTCCGGCCCGAGTACCGCGAGCTGAAATGCCTGCACGAACGCTGGCCGCAGGTGCCGCGGATCGCCCTGACCGCGACCGCCGACCCGCCGACCCGGCACGAGATCGTCGAGCAGCTGGCGCTGACCGAGGCGCGCGCCTTCGTCAGCTCGTTTGATCGCGCCAACATCGACTACCAGATCGAGCTCAAGCAGGACGGGCGGCGTCAGCTGCAGGATTTCCTGCGCGATCGGCGGGGCCAGTGCGGCATCGTCTACGCGCTGTCACGCAAGCGGGTGGACGAGGTTGCGCGGCAGTTGCAGGAGGCCGGCTACAACGCCCTGCCCTATCACGCCGGACTGGACGGCGAGACCCGCGCCCGGCATCAGCAGCGATTCCTGCGCGAAGACGGCGTGGTGATGGTCGCGACGATCGCCTTCGGCATGGGTATCGACAAGCCGGACGTGCGCTTTGTGTTCCATCTGGACCTGCCGCGTTCGCTTGAGGGCTACTACCAGGAAACCGGCCGTGCCGGCCGCGATGGCGACCCGGCCCAGGCCTGGATGCTGTATGGCCTGAGCGACGTGGTCGGCCAGCGCCGGATGATCGATGGCTCCGAATCCTCCGAGGCGCGCAAGCGGATTGAACGCCTGAAGCTCGATGCGCTGCTCGGTTTCTGCGAGAGCCTGCAGTGCCGCCGGGTCACTCTGCTGGCCTATTTCGGCGAGCGGCACGAAGGCCCCTGCGGTCATTGCGACAACTGCCGCCAGCCACCGCAGTCGTGGGACGGCACCGAGGCGGCCAAGATGGCGCTGTCCTGCGTCTGGCGCACCGGCCAGCGTTTTGGTGTGGCCCACCTGATCGACGTGCTGCGCGGCAAGGACAGCGAGCGCGTGCGCGATCTGGGTCACGATCGCCTGAGTACCTACGGCATCGGCAAGGAGCTGGATGACCAACGCTGGCGCTCGGTCTTTCGCCAGCTGGTCGCCGCCGGGCTGCTCAGCACGGATATGGGAGGCTTCGGCGGATTGCGGCTGAGCGAGCAGGCCCGACCGCTGCTGCGCGGCGAGACGCAGTTGCGCTTGCGCCTGGACCC
>JBGTIE010000771.1:0-3392 GCA_041745855.1 Lysobacterales bacterium
TGCGCCTCCGCGAGGTCGGCTCGCGCCCGGTCGGCCTCGCCGGTGCGTAGCGCCAGACGCATTCGCTCCCGCTCTGCAGCCGCACCAGCGGTTACCGCCTGTGCTGCTCGCCCCAAGGCGGTCTCCTCGGCGATGACGACGCGTTGCAGAGCCACATAAGCCAGGTGATCGACGGTGGCGCTCTTGTCACGATCGGTCCACGCCTGCTCGGCGACCCTCAGCGACTGGCCCGCCTGCTTCAGTTCTTCGGCTGCCAGCGAGGTGACCTGCGGGTCGAGCTGCGCTGCCGCGTAGCGGTCGCGGGCCTGATCGAGCGCCGTGTTGCCGGCGGGAGCCGAACTGCAGGCTGCGAACAGGCCGACGATCGCGATCAGACAGACGCCCTGGGAAATCATTCGTATGTTCATCATTGTGGTGCTCCTAAAAGCGTTCAGCGGCTCTGGCGTTGGCTTTCATCTCGCAGCGCATCGGCTGCATCCTGGGATTCCTGTGCCGCTCGTTGCGAGCGCATCCGCTCGGCGTGCAACATGGCGACCTGCGCATCGAGTTCGGCCTGCTCGGCCAGTTGACCGGCGAGAACGTACTCCTTGCGCGCTGCGGCCTGCTGGGCGCTGGCCAGCTTGGCCACCGCGATCTGCAGCTCCCGCGGCGCAGCCGACCGCGTGTTGCTGGTATCGGCGCGTTTCACCGAGGCCTCCGCGACCGCCATCTGAGCGACGGGGACCGGCTGACTCGCACAACCCGCCATCGCGAGTGCCAGGCTCGCCGCCAGCAGGCCGCGAGCCGCCAGGCTCCTGATGGCGGGGCCCGATATAGGTGGTTTTGGTGTCGTTTGAGCGATTGCAGCTTTCATGGTATTTCTCTGTTGAAGGTCCGAACGTTCAGGGCAATTGAGAAACATCGTGAGGCGCTAGAGCCGGCGGCCGGTGATCAGCTTGACCAGAACGACCACGATGGCGATGACCAGCAGGACGTGGACGAGGCCGCCCATGGTGGTCGAGGTGACCAAACCCAATAGCCACAAAACCAGCAGCACGACGACGATGGTGTAAAGCATGGTGTACCCCTTGTTTCAGATTGAACGCGTTGAGTGTGCCGTTTCGATACCCGGGGCTACGACCTGACCCGCACCAATAGCAGCCCGCCGCCCAGCAGCACGGCGCCGATTCCGGCCCAGACTGGCACCTGGACGCGCTCCTTCTCGTCTACCGACAGCTGGATGGGCCCGAGATCGGCCGTATGCGTTTCCTTGGTGTAGGTGAACCCGCCGTAAGCCAGCGCCAGAGCGCCGATCACGATCAAAGCGAAGGCCATGAGTCTCAAGGCATCCATCCTGCAACCTCCTAGTGCTTCTTTCGTTGCTGAATCCTTCGAAGCGGGCTCTGCAGCCGATCCGATTCCCGCTGGCACATTGAGCCGACGGCGACGTCGGGTCTGTGCGTTGGCGAACAGAGGCGTTGACGTGCGTGTATAATCCTTAGCAAGTCCCCGGAGCATTCAACAAGCCATGGACGACGTGGTGACTCATCGGAATCGGCTTCTGGGCGTGTTGTCCGCCGAATCCTTCGATCGGTTGAGTCCGGATCTGGAACTGGTCGAAATGCCTCTCGGCAAGGTCATCTACGAAGCCGGCGCAGCCGAGCGGCACGTGTATTTTCCGAACGACTCGATCGTGTCGCTGCTGTACGGCATGGAAAACGGCCAATCCGCGGAAATTGCCGTGGTGGGTTACGAGGGGATCGTCGGCGTTGCCGTATTCATGGGCGGCGAGAGCACCCTCAGCCACGCCGTCGTGCAGAGCGCGGGCACCGCATACCGCCTGCCAGGCCAGTGTCTGAAGGACGAGTTCGAGCGCAACGGTGAGTTCCTGCACCTGATGCTGCGGTACACACAGTCGCTGATCACGCAGATGGCCCAAACCGCCGTCTGCAACCGTCACCACTCGATCGACCAGCAACTGTGTCGCTGGCTGTTACTGTCGCTGGACCGACTGGTCGGCAACGAACTGAAAATGACCCAGGAACTGATTGCCAACATGCTCGGCGTCCGCCGAGAGGGCGTGACCGAGGCAGCGGGCAAACTGCAGGATCACGGGGCAATCGTCTACCGCCGCGGCAAAATCACCGTGCTCGACCGGCCCAAGCTGGAACGCCTGAGCTGCGAGTGCTATGCAGTGGTCAAGCAGGAAAGCGATCGCCTGTTGCCTTACCTAAGTGCTTGACGACTCGCTTCGCGGCGAAGTTCCGCATCTGCGCCGCAGTCGACGGCAGATGCTCAGGCCGCGCGACCGGTCTGTACGCTGTCGCGCATTGGTCTACGTGCTTCAGCGCACAGACCGTCGCTTCTGAAAAGGAGCACGGTACGAGGCGCCAACGCGTCACAAGGGCCGAAACGGCCGCCCCATCGCAGGAGAGCAGTATGTCAGCGGGTGTTGCCCTGCGAGAGGCCAACAGCCTGATCGCAAGCTTGCCGATAAAAGAAGGCCGCCGGTTTGCCGGCTTGTGCGAGCACATCGAGCTGGTCCCGGGTGACATACTGTGCGAGCCCGATCGACACTTCCAGAAGGCCTACTTTCCAATCGCAGGCGTCATATCGGCGGTAACCATGATGAATTACCGGCCGCCGCTCGAATTGGGGCTGATCGGCCGCGATGGCATGCTCGGCGCGACGCTGTCGCTGGATATCCTCGCCGCACCCATGCGCGGAGTGGTGCAGGGCGCCGGCAGCGCGCTGGTCATGGCCGTAGCCGAGCTGCGCAACGAGCTGAGCAACAGTCCGCGCCTGGTCGTGGTCATGCACCGCTATCAGTTCCGGCTGATGATGCAGCTGCTGCAGACCGCGGCGTGCACGCACTTTCACGAGATCGCACCGCGCCTGGCGCGCTGGCTGCTGATGACGCATGACTTGAGCAGCAGCGACAACGTTCACCTCACCCACGAGTTCCTCGCGCACACCCTTGGCGTACGCCGGAGCGGCGTGACGATTGCCGCCGGCGCGCTGCAACAGCAGGGCCTGATCCGCTACACGCGCGGTGACATCCGGATCGTCGACCGCGCCGGGCTCGAGGCCGTCGCGTGCGAATGCTACGGCGCCCTGAAAGACAAGTACCGCCAGGTCTTCGGCTAGCCTGCCCGTGCTGCGGAAGGCGGCTATGCGTGCCGCCGTACAGAACTTTCGGATTGCATGGGCCATGGTAAGTACCATCTCGACGCGCGGCCGCCCGTCGCCACGCAGGACAATCCTTCCAATGCACGACCAGGAGCAGAACCCATGAGCGATTCAAAGGCGCACATCGCCGCCACCGCCGCCGCCGGTAAATCGGCAGGCGGCAATTTGGCGACAGGCGTGCAGCGTCTGGCACGAGGCGTGCACAGGGAATTCGACGCCGCGGC
>JBGTIE010000772.1:0-3622 GCA_041745855.1 Lysobacterales bacterium
TCGGTCGCACGCTGGCGCGCGGTGGCGGCGGCGTGGGCAATGCGTGCCGCCTCCTTGCGGGTCCGGGCGATCAGTCGTTGGCGCCAGCCGCCCCAGCCAAACAGCACGACCAGAGCGACCAACAGCAGCAACCCGATCCAGGGCCGCGCCAGCAGCCAGCCCAGTGCAATGCTCAGCCCACCGAACACCAGACCGATCAGCATGCCGGCAACCACCAGCGAGAGCTCGATCAGGCGCCCGACCACCGGCAGGGAGACCAGCACGCCGCCCAACGCGCTCATCAACCCGGCAAAACCCAGACAGCTGCCAATCAGCCCGACGATGCGCAGCAAATGGTTCCGGCTGCTGTTGAGCGCCAGCGCTTCGTCGACCAGCTGCTCGGCCTGCAACTGTCCGCCGGCTGCGAGCAGGACCGTGTCGCCGTTGCCCGCCTGCCACTTGACCAGTCGATCGCCCTGCTGTGCCGCGAGCACCGTCAGCGGGTAATTGCTCGGAAAGGCGTAGAAGTTGACCGAGAGATCGCCCAGCTCATAGTGCTCGATCTGTTCATTACCGCGGTAGTACTCGTCGGCCTCGATCTGATACCAGCGTTTGGCGATCAGTTCGGGGCCCAGCGCCGGCAGATTCGGCAAGTATTGAGGCCAGTTTCCGAGTCCGCCCGGCGCACCGTCGCCGTCGCCGCCGTATTCGGCGAGCGCCTGCTCGAATACATCGGCGTTGTCGAATCGGTACGGACCAAAGCGCGCGTCTTCGGCGAAGAAGCCCTCGCTCTGGATCGGCATCGGCGGATTCTCATGCCCGATCGGCTGGTCGAACTTGCTCGAATCGTGCCAGCGGTCGTCCCAGTCCATGCCGTAGCTGTAGGTGGTCCGGCGTTTCGCGCCCTTGCCGCGGGTCTCCTTGTATTCGATCCATTGATACATGTAGACCACGCGATACAGACCCACTCCGTCACTGCGAATCGCAAAGTAGGGGTCGCGCACACCGCCGGCGCTGGTCACCGTGGCGGCCAGATGAACTGGTCGGCCGTCCCGGGCGGGGTCCAGTGGCGCTGTGGCCGCTACCGTCGTTGCCAGTCGACCCGCCTCGGCGACCGCATCGCCATGCTGTTTGCTGCTGCCTTCGTTCCAGTACAGCAGGATCAGCGATCCGAAGAAGATCAGCGCCGAGAACAGGGTCCGACTGACTCCGCCTAGAGAGTCGGACCAACTGCTGGTCTCCCCTTCCTCACCTTCGATCCCGACCGGATCCAGTTCGATATCGTCCAGCATGCGTGTTCCCCGGCTAAAATGCCGCGCAGTTTAGACATGCTTTTCACAATCAGGAAAGGGGGGCAGAACGGGTGGGGTGCGAATCAAACTGCTGCAGAAGCTGCTCTCGCCAAGGCCGAATTCTCTGCCGCCGGGGAGTTCACCTTCCGGGTCGGGGTCGGAATCGGTATCGGAATCGATCCTTGCCCGGCGTATCCGACTGCCTCCTTGACCAAATACAGGGCTGAGGGCTGAGGGGTCAGGAAAAGCCGGCTAGTCGTTGGCGGCCAAACCCCATGCCGCTCTGGATTCCGATTCCGATTCCGACCCCGACCCCGACCCCGACCCCGAACCCGAGTGCGCATCGCTGCATCCGTTTGAATCGCGCCCGGTCAGAACAAACAAGGGCGGACCCTGCGGCCCGCCCTCGTTTCGGCGCCAGTTGGACCGACGTGCTTACATGTCAGCCGGCTTCACGAACTTCAGGGTCATCCGGTCCGACTCGCCGATCGCCTCGAACCTGGCCTGGTCTTCGCCCTCGGCCACGCGCAGCACTGGCGGCAAGTTCCAGACGCCGTTGGGGTGATCCTTGGTGTCCTTCGGGTTGGCGTTGATCTCGCTCTTTTCGGCCAACTGGAAACCGGCCTGCTCGGCCAGCCCGATGACGTAGCTCTCGGTCAGATAGCCGCTCTTGGCTGAATCCTCGGTACTGGTGCCTTCGGCAGCGCGGTGCTCGACCACCCCCAGCACGCCGCCAGGCCTGAGCGCCTTGTAGAAGCCATTGAACATGGCCTGGTCGTTGCCAGCGCCGGTCCAGTTGTGGACATTGCGGAAGGTCACCACCAGATCAGCACTGCCGTCGGCGCCGAAGCTGGGCTCGGCGCTGTTGAATTCGACGATCTCGACCTCGCTGTAGTGATCAGCGGCTCCGGCGAGTTTGTCGCGGAAGCTCTGGTTGCCCTTGCTGTAGTACTCCTGGGCGCGTTCGCTGGAGGCGGTGGACGGATCAACGATCGCCGTGATCAGCTGGCCCTGACCCTTCAGCGCCGGTGCCAGGATCTCGGTATACCAGCCACCTCCCGGAGTGATCTCGATCACGGTCTGACCGGCATCCAGCCCGAAGAAGGCCAGCGTCGCAGCCGGGTTGCGGAAGGCGTCACGCGCCTTGTGCTCAGTCTTGCGATGATCGCCGTCGATCGCTGCTTGCAGCCGATCGGCAAAAGTCTGCGGAGCCGCCGGAGCTGGCTCGGTCGTCGCGACCGGCTCTGGCGCCGGCGCGGGTGCGGCGGCCTGTTCCTTCTGACCGCAAGCGGTCAGCACCAGTCCAAGGGCGGTCACGAGGATCAATCGTTGCATGGCAAAACTCCTGCGAAAGGTGAAGATGGGGCGGCGGTTTAACACATCGGGCCTTAACAAAATGTTGAGAAGGGCGAGGGCCCAGGGCCCAGGGCCCAGGGCCCAGATGGTGCGATTCAATCAGATGCAGTGATGCGGGTCAGTCGGTGGTGCGGACTCGGGCGTCGGGGTCGGAATCGGAATCGGAATCGAGGGCAACCCACATCGGTGCTGACAACGGAGGGGCGGCGTGATCGACGGTTCGCCCGGCTACGCCGGGTAACGGATTCCGATGCCGATTCCGATTCCGACCCCGAGGGGACTTGGCTGCCAGTGGTGTGCCGAACAGTGACGCGCACTCCCCGCGCAGCTGTCTTCCAGCCTTCACTGGCTACTGGAACTGGCCACTGGAACTACCTTTACGCTTGCCCGTCATCGCTGGCGGCCCCTACCATCGCCACTATCCGGCCATCCACAAGGCACACCATTGAGCATCGCATTGACATCCGCCCAGGCTGCGCGCGCGAACGAGGCCAATCGCCTGCTCGGGGCCGGTGCCCTCGACAAGGCATTGGGGGTCGCCCGGGCGCTGGCCGCCGAGGCACCGCGCGCAGCCGATGCGCAACATCTGCTGGCGATCTGTCTGGGTCAGGGCGGTGACCACATCGGTGCCGAAGCGGCGTTCCGCAGGGCGTGCGAACTGGCGCCGGGCCAGCCCGCGATCCTTTCCAACTACGCCCTGTTCCTGCGCAAGCAAAATCGGCCTGTAGAGGTTCTGGCCTGCTGGCAACAGATCGTGCAGCTGGCGCCCCGGCATGCGCCGGCGTGGATCGATCTGGGTCTGAGCGCGCTTGCGCTCGGCCAGGGGCCACTGGCGCAGTCGGCAATGCAACGGGCGGTCGAACTGCAGCCCAATAGGTGGGGCCAGAGGACGTGGCAGGCTTCACAAAGTCATCAACCCCACCTGATGACACTCCTGTTGCACGTCACGTAAATGTGCACAGGCAGTGGAGGAGCTGCAGACCATTGGCTGGGGC
>JBGTIE010000773.1:0-9093 GCA_041745855.1 Lysobacterales bacterium
TTGACTCACCCCCTTCATCGTCCCTCAACACGCCCGCCATTCCCTGCTGCTATCCTGCGCGGCTGTTTTGCGCCTTCACTATCTGGCCTCGAATGCTCGGTCATTTCCTCATCTTCTGTGCCGGCCTGGTGTTGCTGTCGCTCGGCGCCGACCAGTTCCTTCGCGGCGCCACTGGTTTGGCGCGCCGCTTCGGCGTCAAGGAATTCGTCATCGGCATGGTGCTGGTGGGCTTCGGTACCTCGGCCCCCGAACTCACCGTCAATCTGGCAGCGGTCTACCAGGGCAGCTATGACCTGGCCACCGGCAACGTGGTCGGCAGCAATATTGCCAACATCGGGCTGATCCTCGGCGTGTCGGCCCTGATTGCTCCGCTGGTCGTGCAGATGCGCCTCATCCGGGTCGAGACGCCCCTGCTCATCGTGGTCAGCCTGGGCTTCCTGCTGCTGTGCCTGGACGGCGCGTTGTCGCGCCTAGACGGGGTGATCCTGCTGCTTGGTTTTGCTGGCTTGATCACGCTGGTGGCGCTGGACATGAGGCAGGAGCCTCAGGCGGTGCAGATCGAACTGGCCGAGTCGATGCCGCAGGACGGCGGCAACACGGCTTGGGTCATCGTGCGCTCCATCGGCGGACTGATCGCTCTGGTGCTTGGCGCCAAACTGATGGTCGACTCGGCCGTTGCGATTGCGCGCATTCTGGGCATGAGCGAGTTGGTGATCGGGCTGACCATCGTTGCGATCGGCACCAGCCTGCCGGAACTGGCGTCCTCGGTGATCGCAGCCCTGCGCGGCCAGGTCGACATCGTGCTGGGCAACGTGGTCGGGTCGTGCCTGTTCAACCTGTTGTTGATCATTGGCGTGACCGCCAGCATCCATCCGCTGCCGGTGAGTGGGACGTTGATGACGATCGAGTTACCGGCGATGTTGATCTTCGCCGTCGCGCTGCTGCCGATGATGTTGCGGCGAATGGCCCTCGGCAAGACCGAAGGGCTGATCCTGCTGACCGGCTACGGCGGTTTTATCGCGTGGCAGCTTTGGGTGGCCTTTGGGCGCACCACCCCGGCCCTGGTTTGATCCTGGCTGCGGGGTTTGCTACTGCGGCCGCCGATCATCACGCCGTGGCGCGGTCTGCTCCCGTTTGTCGGCTCACCGTAGAGCAAACTACGCCTTCACTGCCATACGGTCCGCAGACCGCACCACGACGCGCCGTTGACGGCCTCGCACGCACGTTCATGAAACATCCGAGCTAGACATCCGCATCCTTGGGCCAGCCTTCGCCGCTGCCGCGATGATGGACCCGGTCGCTCTCCAGCACGCTGCCGGCCGGATAGGCAGTCTCGCCCTTGAGGCGGTAGTAGATCGGACCGAAATCCGGATCGACGGTGGCCCGGAACAGTTGCTCGAAGCTGTCGATCACGAAGTAGGTTTTCTGGAAGGTATCGATGCGATAGCGGGTACGCATGACCCGCTCGACATCGAAGGCGATCCGGTTCGGGGCCTCGCTGTCCAGGCTGTATATCGACTCGCCCTTGCTCGACAGGACACCCGCACCGTAGATGCGCAGCCCCTGCGGCGAGTTGATCAGGCCGAACTCGACCGTGTACCAGTAAAGACGGGTCAGTTCGGTCAGCGGCTCATCACCAAAACGAGAAGCCTTCAGCCCGCCTTCGCCATAGGCTTGCATGTAGTCGGCAAAGACCGGCAGCATCAGCAGCGGGACATGACCGAACAGGTCATGGAACAGATCAGGTTCGCTCAAGTAGTCGATTTGATCCGGCTTGCGAATCCACCAGGTAACCGGAAAGCGCCGGTTGGCCAGGTGCTCGAAGAAGGTCAGTTCGGGCAGCAGCCCTTCAACCCCGATCAGCGTCCAGCCGGTCGTGGCTCGCAGCTTGCGGTTGAGCTCGTCGAACTTCGGAATCTGGTCGGCGCTCATGCCCAGGCCCTTCAGTCCCTCGAAGAACTCGTCGCAGGCCCGGTCCGGCAGCAAGGCCATCTGGCGCTCGAACAAGGTCGCCCAGGTCTGATGGTCCTCGGTGCTGTAGTCGTCCCAGGGTTGCTCGACAACGCTGGTGGTATAGACGGGCACGTAGCCCTTGTCGGTCATCTGATGTTCGACCCGACGCGGCGCATCCATGGCATTCCTCCCGAAGCCTGATTAGCGGATACTTCCACAATAGCGCCGATTGAGCGCCATCGGGTTGCCAATTTGCTTGTTCGGGGAGGGTGTTCAGCAAGGATCTTGCTTTTTCTTAGGGCTGAGGGCTGAGGGCTGAGGGGTCAGGCTTGCTGTCGTGGTGCGGGCTGCGGCCTTGGGCTCTTGATCGGGACTAGGCGAAAGAGCACCAAGATCATCGTCGCTTGCTCTTCTGACCCCACAGCCCTCAGCCCTCAGCCCTATTCTTCGAACTATCAGCTCACGGGCAAGCCAACCATGAAACTCGACCGCACCGACCTGAAAATCCTCGACGTACTGCAGCGGGAAGGGCGGATCAGCAATGCCGATCTGGCCGAGCGGGTGGCGCTGACGGCGGCGCCGTGTCTGCGGCGGGTGCAGCGGTTGGAGCAGACCGGGGTGATCCGCGGCTATGGCGCGCGGCTGGATCCGCAAATACTCGGGCTGGGGCTGAGCGCCTTTGTCCGGGTCCAGTTGGAAACGCATGACGCCGACCACATACAGCGTTTTGCCGAACTGGTCGACAGCGCCGACGAGGTGATCGCCTGCTGGTCGCTGACCGGTGAGATGGACTACCTGCTGCAGGTCGTGGTCACCGACCTGGCCCACTACAACGACTTCATCATGGGACGATTGCTGCGCGATGGCGGCGTGCGAGATGTCAACTCCAGCTTTGTCCTGGGCACGATCAAGGCGGATCGGGGGTTGCCTTTGGGGGCGGCATGATTGCCTGAGAGCTCGGAGCTACCAAGGGCCCAGGGCTCAGGGCCCAGGGCCCAGAAGAGCAGGGCCGCAGATTGCGACCACGTCGAGAAGACACCGATGTGGCTGGGCGGCATTTGACATAGTCACGCGACGCGTTAATATGACGCATGATCCGGTCGTTTCGATGCTCAGACACGCAGGCACTGGCCGCTGGCAATCGAGTCGCTCGGTTTGCAAATATCGCCAATACGGCCCGTCGCAAGCTGAGGCAGTTGGAGATCGCCGCTGTGCTGGGTGATTTGCGTGTTCCACCGGGGAATCGGCTGGAAGCGCTGACGGGTGATCGCGCTGGACAGTTCAGCATTCGTATCAATGATCAATGGCGGGTGTGCTTTCGTTGGAGCGAAGGTGGGGCTGAGGAGGTCGAGATCGTTGACTACCATCGATGAAAAGCAAGCTCTGAACATGCTCGAACCGGTGTCCCCGGGCGAGTTGCTGTGGGAGGAGTTTCTTGTCCCGATGCGGATCAGCCGCTATCGGTTGGCCAAGGAGATCGGCGTGCCCCCCCAGCGAATCGGCGATATTGTGGCCGGAAAGCGCACCGTGACCGCCGATACGGATCTGCGGCTGTGCCGCTTCTTCGGACTTTCCGCCGGCTATTGGTTGCGCGCGCAGGCCGCTTACGACACCGAGGTGGCGCAGCGTGAACTGGCGCCGCTGCTGGCTCGGATCAAGCCGTGGGCGGCCGACGCCGCCTGATCAGCTGCGCCGGGCCATGAAGGCCAGTTTCTCGAACAGGTGTACGTCCTGCTCGTTTTTCAGCAGGGCGCCGTAGAGTGGTGGAATCAGCTTGCGCTGGTTTTTCTCCTGCAGCACCTCGACAGGCACGTCCTCGGCCAGCAGCAGCTTGAGCCAGTCGAGCAGCTCGGAGGTGCTCGGGCGCTTCTTCAGGCCGGGCACTTCGCGCAGGTGGAAGAAGCTGGTCAGCGCCTCGCGCAGCAATTCCTGCTTCAGGCCCGGATAGTGCACCTCGACGATCGCCCGCAGGGTCGCCTCGTCGGGGAACCGGATGTAGTGGAAGAAGCAGCGGCGCAGGAAGGCGGCGGGCCGTTCCTTTTCATTGTTCGAAGTGATGATCACGACCGGCCGCTGGCGCGCGGTAACGGTCTGGCCAGTCTCGTAGACATGGAAGTCCATCCGGTCCAGTTCGCGCAGCAGATCGTTCGGGAACTCGATGTCGGCCTTGTCGACTTCGTCGATCAGCAGCACCGCCCGCTGGTCGGACACGAAGGCCTCCCACAGCTTGCCCGGGCGGATGTAGCGCCCGATCTCCGCCGCGCCCGGATCGCCGAGTTGGGCGTCACGCAGTCGCGCTACCGCATCGTATTCGTACAAGCCCTGCTGCGCCTTGGTGCTGCTCTTGATATGCCACTCGATCAACGGCGCATTCAGCGCCCGCGCGACCTCCTCGGCCAGCTGGGTCTTGCCCGTGCCCGGCTCGCCCTTGACCAGCAGCGGACGCGACAGCGTGATCGCGGCATTGACCGCCAGCATCAGGTCGGGATCGGCGATATAGCGGTCGGTACCGGTAAAGCGCATGGGCGGATTGAGGTGGCGGCGGGCCTGAGAGAGTAGCGCATTGGCGGGAGGGGAGTCGGTGTCGGAATGGGATTCGGATTCGGAATCGAGGGCAGCATGGGGTTTGGCCACCAACGACTAGCCGGGCAGCCATCGAGAACGACGTCAGGGAGTGCCCGCGGCACTCGACCGGATCCTGGCGATGCCGACGACGCAGAGGGCGAGGTGACTTGCCGTTTCTCGATCAGGCAGCCGGATGCTCCGGGCAAGGACCGATTCCGATACCGATTCCGACCCCGACCCCGAGGTGAGCGACTCCCAACTTGCCGTCCCGGCTCAGTTTGACGCGTACCCAGCGCCGACCCCTCTCGCTCGATCAATCCATTCGCAGTGCCGCGCCCTTGCGCTCGCGCTGGGTTGCAGGATCGAGCCGGTAGTCATAGTCGATCAGTGCCTGTTCCCACGATCCGTACATCGGATTGGGCAGCATGAACCAGCGCTCGCCCCACCACGGCAGGTAGGCCTGAAGCAGGGCTTGCCGCTGTGCGGGCGTACCCTTGTACTCGTCGCTGAAATCGCCCAGATTGTCACCGACCATCAGCAAGATGCGATGGGTGCGCAGGATCTCGATCCGGCGCGGACCCTTCTCGCCCCAGCCGCGCTCGCGGTCACGCAGGTACATGTGGGCCGGGTCGGCATTGGGGAAGCCGAGGGCGCGGAGGTTGTCGATGGTGGACTGCTGCTGGCTCACGTCGCGATTGCTGACGTAGAACAGCTCGATACCGAGTTCGGCGGCGGCCTGCGCAAACTGCAGCGAGCCAGGCACGGCCGTCGCCCGCCTTTCCTCGCACCATGCGTTCCAGCTGGCGTCGTTGAAACGACCGCCGTCGCGCAGCAATCGGGCCTGGTAGGCGCTGTTGTCCAGAAAGGTCTCGTCCAGGTCGACCACCACCGCCGGCCGCAGACCTGCCGGAGGCTGCAATTGCTCGGGCGCAGCACTCCAGTTCGGATCGGCCAGCGCCACGCTCAGGGCATCGGTAGCATCGGCAAAGATCTGCAGCAGCAGGGCCTCGTACTCGGCCGAGGTCTGGAACCACAGCACTGCATTGAGGTTTTCCTCGGCACTGACCGCGACTGGTGCAATGACCGGCTCGGCCGCTGGCACGCTGACCGGCTGCGACGCGCAGCCGCCGAGGGTGGTCAGCAACAGGAACAGGGCAAGACGAATGGGCGTGGCGATGGTGCGCATATGCAGGCATCCTTGAGTCGGGATGTGCGCGAGCTTAGCGTGGAAGGGCTTGCTGGTTGTGACAAGTTGGCGATGGAGCGCAACGAGTCAACTGGTGCAGTGCAGGGATCACTGGGTTGAAGTCGGGGGTTGGGAGTTGGGAGTCGGGAGTCGGGAGCCGGGCGGGAGCTGGGAGTCGGGAGTCGGGAGTACGGGCAGTGGCAGAAGCGAGAGCCAGAACAAAGACAGCAGTCCGAGTGCTCGCCAGACAGTTGCAGGGCTTGCCCACCGAGAACCGGCAAGGGTGCGGCCAGAACAGCCAGAGCGAACCTCTAGCCGATGCGACCGCCCGACTCCCGACTCCCTACTCTGGCGGCGGGCGCGTTGTCTGCATCCATTCGGATCGCACCCCGCACCCCCGATTCAGCGCACGTCGACAGCCGCCAAGCTACCATCGTTGGTTTGATCATTGAGGCCAAAGCCATCATGAGCCTGGACCCGCAAACCGAAAGCCGCATTCGTTCGCTGCTCGAACAGCATCCGGTAGTGCTGTTCATGAAGGGTGACCGGCAGGCGCCACGCTGCGGTTTCTCCGCCACCGCGATCGGCATACTCGATCAGATGCTCGATGACTATCACACCGTCGACGTGCTGGCCGACGAGCCCATCCGCCAGGGCATCAAGATCTTTGGCCAGTGGCCGACGATCCCGCAGGTGTACATTCGCGGCGAGCTGATCGGCGGCAGTGACATCCTCAACAACATGTACAACTCCGGCGAACTGCATGGCATGTTCGGCCTGCCGGTGCCGGAGCGGGTCACGCCGACGATCCACATCAGCGAATCGGCGGCCGAGGCGATCCGGGCCGGTCTGGCGGACGATCCCGGTCTAGCCCTGCATCTGAAGATCGATCCGCGCTGGCAGGCGCAGTTCTTTCTCAAGCCAGCTGACGGCAGCGAGATCGTCAGTGAGGCGGCCGGCATCCGGATCCATCTGGATCTGGCCAGCGCCCGCCGTGCCGATGGTCTGCAGATCGACTGGGTCGATGGACTGCAAGGCAGTGGCCTGGCGATCCGCAATCCGAACGCGCCCGCGCCGGTGAGCGATTTGTCGGTGCGCGAGCTGGCGGATCTGGCGGCAAAGCAGAGCGCGCCGCTGCTGTTCGACGTGCGACCGCCGGAAGATCAGCAGCGCTATCCATTCGCGCTTGCACGGCCGCTGGATGCCGCCGCGATGGAGGAGTTGCGTGGAATGGATCGGTCCTCGCCGCTGGCCTTCGTCTGCCACCATGGCATTTCCTCGCGCCAGGCCGCCGAACATTTTCGCGAGCAGGGATTCCGCACCGTCTACAACGTGACCGGCGGCGTCGATGCATGGGCGCGCGAGGTGGACCCGGCTTTTCCGGTCTACTAGTGCCGGGCCAGCGACCCGGAAAGCGCCAATTCGGCGTAGCATGAGATGATCCGTCTGTTGCCGAACACAAAGGCTGAGGGCCGAGGGGGCTGGTAGGGTCGGCGGGCGGGAGGCTGGACGTGCTTGATGCGCGTGTATGCGCCGCCTGGGGGACGTGGAAAACACGGTTGCCGAGTTCAAAAAACGCGACGCTGGTCACATTGGACGGCGCGGCATATACTTCAGAAACAGCTACAGGAAGCTGGGGTAAACGGTTGTGAAATATGGAATCCGCTGTTACCAAACAGGGCTGATATTGACGCTTTCGAGTCTATTGCTGACCGCCTGCGGCAATGCCGGCAACCAGGATGCGGTGGCGGCCTGCAAGGCCGAGGTGATGGGCAAGATCGAAGGCAAGATGGGCGAGATCGACGAGCGCGACATGCTCAAGAATGTCGAGGCGCTGGAGGATGGCAACATCCAGGTCAACTCCGTGGTCACCTACCGCCGCGGCACCGATCAGGAATCGGCCCAGACTTTCAATTGTGTCGTCGCCGCCGATGAGTCCGGGCGTTACACCCGCGTCATCCGGATGACCATCGACTGGTAGCGGGCTCAGCCGCGCCTGGGTCACCGGTCCGGCGCTTGCGCGTCAGCCTGGGATGCGCTGGCGCAACATGGTCTGTTCCGCGCTCGACTTCGGACTGCAAAGACGCACCCGGCCCCGGCGAGATAGGATGCAGTTTTGGGCGCAGCATAGATGTCCGGGCGGATTCCTCAGGGCTTCATCGATGATCTGCTGGCGCGGGTCGACATCGTCGACCTGATCGGCCAGCGCATCGCGCTCAAGCGTGCCGGCAAGGAATATCAGGCGCGCTGCCCTTTCCACGACGAGCGCTCGCCGTCGTTCACGGTGTCGCCATCCAAGCAGTTCTACCACTGCTTCGGCTGCGGTGCGCACGGCAGCGCGCTGGGCTTCCTGATGCAGTACGACGGACTGGAGTTCGTCGACGCGATCGAGACCCTCGCCAGTCAACTCGGCATGACGGTGCCGGCCGGCGCCAGGGGGCGCGAGGAAGGCCTCGATGAGCTTTACGCGATAGTTGCCGAAGCAGCCAGCTACTACCGCCAGCAGCTGAGCTACGCCGAGCAGGCCAGGGCCTATATCGAACAGCGTGGCCTGAGCGCGGAGATCGTCGAGCGCTTCGGCTTGGGCTACGCGCCGGCCGGCTGGGACGCGCTGCACAAGCGGCTGGGCAGTACGGTACAGCGTCAGCGTCTGCTCGCCGACGCCGGACTGAGCAGCCAGGGTCAGGCCGGGCGGGGCAACTATGACAAGTTCCGCGATCGGTTGATGTTTCCGATTCATGATCGGCGCGGTCGGGTGATCGCCTTCGGCGGTCGCGTGCTCAGTGCCGAGCAGCAGCCCAAATACCTTAACTCGCCCGAGACGCGGCTGTTCCACAAGGGCGAAGTGCTCTACGGGCTGTATCAGGCGCGTCAGCGCAAGGGTGGCCTGAGCCGATTGATCGTCGTCGAAGGCTACATGGACGTGATCGCGCTGGCCCAGCAGGGCTTCGAAGAATCGGTCGCCACGCTCGGCACCGCGACCACCCGCAGTCACGCCGAAACGCTGTTCCGGCAGGCTCCCGAGGTGGTGTTCTGCTTCGACGGTGACCGCGCCGGGCGCGACGCTGCCTGGCGTGCGCTGGAGTCGGTGCTGCCTCGGCTGACCGAGGGGCGGCAGGCGCAGTTCCTGTTCCTGCCCGACGGCGAAGACCCTGACAGCATCGTGCGTGCCGACGGCGCGGAGGCCTTCGAGACGCGGCTGACCGCGGCGACCCCGTTGAGCCAGTATCTGTTCGACACGCTGGGCGAGAAGTTGCGGCTGGACACGATCGACGGCCGCGCCCTGCTGGCCGATCGGGCGCGACCGCTGATCGAGCAGATCCCGGACAGCTCCTTCCGCGATCTGATGGCCGACGAATTGCAGCAGCGAACCGGGGTGCGCCGCCTGG
>JBGTIE010000774.1:0-11542 GCA_041745855.1 Lysobacterales bacterium
CCCGCTGGCAATGGCGGCAGCCGGGCAGCTGGACTTTTCGGTCGGGCTCAGTGCCAATGCCGCGGCCGCTGCCGACGTCGACCTCACCTGGATGCAGACCGCCTTCGGTGGCATCCAGGGCTCGATCGGCGAGACCTCGACCCTGATCATCGCGCTCGGCGCGCTGATCCTGCTGGTTACCAAGATCGCCTCGTGGCGGATCATGTTCAGCATGCTGCTTGGCATGATTGCGATGACCCTGGTGCTGAACTGGGCCGGCAGTGACACCAATCCGATGTTCCAGATGCCATGGTACTGGCACCTGACCCTGGGGGGCTTCGCCTTCGGCCTGGTGTACATGGCCACCGACCCGGTCTCGGCCTCGATGACCGATACCGGCAAGCTGGTGTTCGGCGCATTGATCGGGGTAATGACCGTGCTGATCCGGGTGGTGAACCCCGCCTTCCCGGAAGGAGTGATGCTGGCGATCCTGTTCGCCAACCTGTGCGCCCCGCTGATCGACTACTTTGTCATCCAGGCCAACATCGGGCGGCGCCTGCGCCGTCTGCGCGGAGGCGATCATGTCGGATAACAGGAAGGACAGTATCGGCAATACCCTGCGGGTCGCGGTCGGCGTCTGTCTGGTATGCGCGGTGGTGGTCTCCACGGCCTCGGTCGCGCTGCGTCCGCTGCAGGTGGAAAACCGGATGCAGTTCCGTCAGGTCAACATCCTGCAGACGGCCGACATGTACACCCCGGGCATGGATGTGCAGGCTGCCTTCGAACGGGTCGAGCGCCGCTTCGTCGATCTGGACAGCGGCGAGTACGTCGAACGTCCGGACAACTACGATCAGCCCCGCGCCGCGCGCGATCCGGAACAGAGTCGGCAGATCGATCCCGACCCTGCCGGGATTCGCCGGCGCGCCGATGTGGCCGAGGTTTATCTCACCTACGACGACGCCGGCGCGCTCAACCGCGTGGTGCTGCCGGTGCACGGCTATGGCCTGTGGTCGACCATGTATGGCTTCCTCGCGCTCGAGCCCGACCTCAACACCATTGCCGGGATTCGTTTCTACCAGCACGGCGAAACCCCGGGGCTGGGCGGCGAGATCGACAATCCGCGTTGGCAGCAGAACTGGGAAGGCAAGCAGCTGCGGAACGCCGATGGCGAACTCGCATTCGAAGTGGTCAAGGGGCAGGTTGTTCAAGGCAGCCCCGGCGCCGACTACAGCGTCGATGGTCTGTCGGGTGCCACGATCACCGCGCGCGGGGTCAACAATCTGGTGCGCTTCTGGGTCGGCGAGCAGGGCTTCGGCCCTTATCTCGCCGCGCTTGGCGAGCGCATCGAAGCGGGAGCGGCCGAGTAGGCCGCCGGAGAACGACGATGGCAAAGCTCAAGAAGATGGACGTGCTGTTCGAGCCGATCTTCAGCAACAATCCGATCGCGCTGCAGATCCTTGGCATCTGCTCGGCGCTGGCGATCACCACCAAGCTCGATACCACCCTCACCATGTGCGCAGCGGTGCTTTTCGTGGTGACCGCGTCGAACTTCTTCGTGTCGACGATCCGCACGATCATCCCGGCCAATATCCGCATCATCGTGCAGATGACCATCATCACCTCGCTGGTGATCGTGGTCGATCAGGTGCTGCAGGCCTATGCCTACCAGCTCAGCCGCGAGCTGTCGGTATTCGTTGGCCTGATCATCACCAACTGCATCGTGATGGGCCGCGCCGAGGCATTCGCGATGCAGCATCCGCCGGTCGTTTCGGCACTCGACGGGCTGGGCAATGCGCTCGGCTACGGCTTGGTGCTGGTCGCGGTCGGCTTTTCGCGCGAGTTGTTCGGTTCCGGCAGCGTGCTCGGCCTGTCGGTGCTGCAACCGATCAGCGAGGGCGGCTGGTACCAACCCAACGGACTGATGCTGCTGCCACCGAGTGCATTCTTCCTGATCGGCTTCTTCATCTGGATATTGCGCAGTGTGCGCACCGAGCAGGTCGAGAAGGACGAGTTCTCGATCATGCCCAACTCCCGCACCAGCGAAGCATTCTGAGACCAGGGGACGACTGACGTGTTCGAGCACTATCTCAGCCTGTTCATCCGCGCGGTGTTCGTCGAGAACATGGCGCTGGCCTTCTTTCTTGGCATGTGCACGTTCATGGCCATCTCGAAGAAGGTCAAGACCGCGCTTGGCCTGGGCATCGCCGTTACCGTGGTGCTGATGATCACGGTGCCGATCAACAACCTGATCCTGCACAACCTGCTCGACGAGGGCGCGCTGGCCTGGACCGGCATCCCGGCGCTGCAGCAGCTCGACCTGCGCTTTCTTGGTCTGCTGAGCTATATCGGCGTGATCGCCGCGCTGGTGCAGATCCTGGAGATGACCCTGGACCGCTACGTGCCGGCGCTGTACAACGCGCTCGGCATCTTCCTGCCTCTGATCACGGTGAACTGCGCGATCCTCGGCGCCAGCCTGTTCATGGTCGAGCGCCACTACGAGTTTGGCGAAAGCGTGGTATTCGGCTTCGGTGCCGGCGTGGGCTGGGCCTTGGCCATCGTGCTGCTGGCGGCAATCCGCGAGAAGCTCAAATACAGCGATGTGCCTGATGGCCTCAAGGGCCTGGGCATCGTGTTCGTCATCGTCGGGCTGATGTCACTGGGCTTCATGTCCTTTGCCGGCGTGCAGCTGTGATGCTGTTTGAGATCGCCTTCGGTGTAGGCATGTTTACCGTCACCGTGCTGGTGCTGGTGATGGTGATCCTGTTCGCGCGAAGCAAGCTGGTGAGCACCGGCGCGATCACCATCGAGATCAATGACGACCCGGAAAAGCGCATCCACACCACCGGCGGGCGCAAGCTGCTGGGCGCGCTCGCTGACGAGGGGATTTTCCTGTCCTCGGCCTGTGGCGGCAGCGGCACCTGCGGCCAGTGCCGCTGCGTGGTCAAGTCTGGCGGTGGCGATGCGCTCGCCACCGAGGAAGAGAGCCTCACCCGGCGCGAGATTCGTCAGGGTCTGCGCCTTGCATGTCAGGTTTCGGTCAAGCAGGACCTGGAAATCGAGGTACCGGAAGAATTCTTCGAGGTTCACAAGCTCGAGTGCGAGGTGGTCTCGAACGACAACGTCGCGACCTTCATCAAGGAGCTGGTGCTGGAGCTGCCCGAGGGTCGCGAAATAGACTTTCGGGCTGGTGGTTTCATGCAGTTCGAGGTGCCGGGCTTCGAGGCCCGCTTCAGCGATTTCGACATCCCGGAGCAATACCGTGGCGACTGGCAACACTTCAAGATGTTCGACCTGTCGATCAAGAACGAGGAAGAAGAAACCGTCCGCGCCTATTCGATGGCCAATTATCCTGAAGAACGCGGGCTGCTGAAGTTCAATATCCGCATTGCCGCGCCACCGCCCAAGACCACAGGGATCCCGCCGGGCATCGTCTCGAGCTACCTGTTCCACCTCAAGCCGGGCGACAAGGTCACGGTGTTCGGTCCGTTTGGCGAATTCTTTGCCAAGGATACCGATGCCGAGATGGTGTTCATAGGCGGCGGCGCCGGCATGGCGCCGCTGCGTTCGCACATTTTCGACCAGCTCGAGCGGCTGAAATCCAGGCGCAAGATCAGTTTCTGGTACGGCGCCCGATCGCTGCGGGAAGCCTTCTATGTCGAGGATTTCGACCGCCTGGCCAAGGAGCACGACAATTTCCAATGGCATCTGGCGCTGTCTGAACCACAGCCCGAGGACAACTGGGAGGGCTACACCGGGTTCATCCACAAGGTCGTGCTCGAAAACTACCTCAAGGACCATCCGGCGCCGGAAGACTGCGAGTACTACCTGTGCGGCCCGCCGATGATGAATGCGGCGTGCATCCGCATGCTGACCGACCTTGGGGTCGAGCCCGAGCACATCCTGCTCGACGATTTCGGCGGCTGAGTTTGTCGCGGCCGAGTTTGTCGCGGCTGAGTTTGTCGAGCAGGGCAATGCCCGTCCGCGGCTGTCGCACCCGCTGGCTGCTGCCGCTATGGCTGCTGCTTGCCGCCTGCAGCCAGACGCCCGAGCCGGTCACGCTCAACGGCGCCACCATGGGCACGACCTGGACGGTGCGGCTGGGAAACATCCCCGCGGGCGTATCCGTCCCCGTGCTACGAGCGGAGATCGAAGCGCTGCTGGAGCGGGTCAACGCCCAAATGAGCACCTACCGCGAGGACGCCGACATCTCGCGCTTCAACCTCGCCGCTGCAGGCGAGGTATTGACCATGCCAAAGGACTTCAGGCGCGTTTTGACCGCCGCGCTGGCGCTGGCCGAGGCGACTGGCGGCGCCTACGATCCGACCGTGGGCCCCTTGGTGAATCTCTGGGGCTTCGGTCCGGACCCGTCGCTGGACCGCGTTCCGCCCGAGCAAAAGCTTGCCGCTGCCCGCAGCCGGGTGGGATGGGAGCGCGTCGTGTTCAACCCTGACTCAGGCGCACTGACCCAAACTGGCGGCCTGATGCTCGATTTTTCCTCCATCGCCAAGGGTTATGCCGTCGACGTGATCGCCGAGCGCCTGCAGCAGCACGGCATCGACAATCATCTGGTCGACATCGGTGGCGACTTGCGCACCCGTGGGCAGCGCCTGGACGGTCGTCCATGGCGCATCGCGATCGAGCGCCCGCTGGCGGGAAGCCGAGAGGTACACAGCGTCCTGTCACTCGGCGACCTGGCGATGGCGACCTCGGGCAGTTACCGCAATTTCTTCCGCGACCAGAGCCGGGATTTTTCCCACACCATCGACCCACGCAGCGGCTATCCGGTGCAGCACGCCCTGGTGTCGGTCACCGTGCTGCACGAAAGCTGCATGCAGGCCGATGCGCTCGCAACCGCGCTATCGGTGCTGGGGCCGGTGGAAGGCCTCGCTTTTGCCCATGAACATGGGCTTGCGGTAATGATGCTGGTTGCGGCCGACGATGCGGTGGACGAGATCATCACCCCCGAGTTCGCCCGGCACATCGATCCAGGAGCGCCCTGATGCTGACCACCGTACTTGCAGCAATCGTTCTGTTCCTGCTGCTGTTCCTCGGCATGTCCATCGGCGTGGTGCTCAGCAACAAACCAGTGAAGGGCTCTTGCGGCGGACTTGGTGCCGCCGGCGCGAAGGGCGACTGCGGCCTGTGCGGCAAGTCAGCCGGCGAGCCTTGCCCCAGGGAAGAGGGCGGCTAGATCGCAGGTCGCAATAGCGCGATTCCGGCGCGCGTGGTGCCGGGATCTTCGCGCTGGTCTTCCATGAATTCATCACGTAACTCATTGCGAGGCATGCGCGGCCCCTGATTGGGGGCTTGCCGGTGACTGCAGCGCATGCCGTGGCAATCCAGAGATGTGAACCACAATAGGAGCGTAAAATCTCTGGATCGCTGCGGTCGCAAGCTCCCTCGCGATGACGAGGGTTCACGGGCCCGCATGCATTTCCGGGCCGTAAAAGGGTCTCGCAGTGCCGATGGGGTGGTTGCCCTTGCCCCATCAGCACAGCGGAGGCTGCACTCGGCTGCAACAGGGCCGGCGCTATACTGCGATCCACTGACATGTCAGACCGCCCTCCGAACCAATGCATCAGGCTATCTACTAAATGACTTTGAACTTTGTTTTTCTACTTCTCGGTATAGCCCTGCTTACCGTTGGCGGGGAAGCATTGATTCGCGGCTCGCTGGCAGCGGCAAAGCGCCTGGGTGTGTCACCGTTGCTGAGCGGTCTGGTGATTGTAGGCTTCGGAACCTCCGCACCAGAACTGGTAGTGTCGGTGAATGCAGCGATTGATGGGCAACCCGACATCGCGATTGGTAACGTCGTGGGCAGCAATATCGGCAATATTTTACTGATCCTCGGGATATGTGCACTAATTACGCCGTTAGCGGTCAAGCCGTTGGCTTTGCGACGGGATGCTGTCACCGTTGTAGCCGCAAGCATGTTGTTCCTGATTCTCGTTGGCGGGAGCGCGTTAGGGCGAGTGGATGCCGCCATATTCCTGAGTGCTCTGGCTGCTTACCTGGTGTGGGCTTACTGGAGCGAGAGATACCACGCTGCACCTTCCGGGGTACTACACCAAGCTGAAGCAGAAGAGCTTTCCATCGTTCCAAAGTCGGTGTTCTGGACGGTTATCGCTGTGGTTCTTGGTTTGCTGCTATTGATTGCCGGATCACAGGTTCTACTGATGGGCGCCATTGGTATTGCAGCGCATTTCGGTGTGCCAGAGGCTGTCATTGGCTTGACACTGGTGGCCGTGGGCACCTCTTTACCCGAACTCTCCATATCCGTGATAGCAGCCATTCGCCGGCACGCTGATGTCGCTGTGGGCAACATTCTCGGAAGCAATATCTTCAACCTGCTTGGAATTCTTGGGGTGTCAGCTCTACTTCAGCCACTTCCAGTTCATCAAAGAATCCTCGACTTTGATCAATGGGTAATGCTTGGAACATCGCTGCTCCTGCTGTTGTTCCTGTACACGGGGCGGCGCCTGAGCCGTGTGGAGGGAGGGATACTTTTGGTGGGCTACGGCGCCTATGTCTGGTTGAGTTTTACGGTGTTCGGGGGATGACTTGTCGTTCGAGCGCGAATCAACCAATGAGTTTGGTTCCTGCAACGGTGTCCGCACGGCATTTCATCATTTTGGCGCGGCTGCTCACAAAGGAAAGATCGTTGTCCGCATATAGCCCTGATTGATGCGACCCCAACCAGGACACTACGACGAATGGATCGGGAGCGTCGAGCGGACCTTTCATGCCATGAAGGAGAGAAATGTGACCCAGAAGACGGAACGGTCCATCGGGCTGAGAGCGTTCAACGCACTTTGCGCGACAATCCTGTTTGTTTCGGGGCTCTATATCCTGTTTGCCGGGATGCAGATCGTGGCGGTCGCAGCTCTGCTTTGCGCCACTGTCGGAGTCGCAATACCGGTGGTGCTCAGCGGAGCAGGAATCCTGGAAATGCTCACCGGGATAGCTGAAGCGATTCTCGACGGAATCATGGCCATCTTTGACGCAATTGCCAGCTTCTTCTCCGGGATGCTCGGATAGTAGCGCGCAATCGTGCGTTCAAAGACACTGCGGACAATTGCAATTTCTTGGTGACCGCAGTGCGGCTCCGCTGCGGCTTTGAACTTCGTGGGCGGGCGCGGGTCAGAGCAGCGCCCGCTCCGGGTCGACAACTGGGTCGTACTCGTACTCAGCATCGCGGTACTCGTACTCGTACTCGAAGCCATCACGCTGCTTTCGAGTACGAGTACGAGTACGAGTACGAGTACGAGCAGCATCATCGATACTAGTCGGTGGCCGCCGCGAATCATCACACCCACATCAGTTTGGCTCGCCACCCTTGCGTGCATCTACACACATACGACGGTTCTGCAACAGTATGCCCTGATATGATATGTACATGAAGAGCTCGAACACCAATACCTACGGTTTGCTGTCCATCGTCTCCTTCCTGGGAGCTATACTGCTTTTGTGGCGCGCGCACGTCTCCTGGGCCCAAATTCATGAAGGGCCCAACCATCAGGTCCTGCAACAAGTTCGAGAAATTCTTCCCCACGTGTCGAAACCGGTGGAAATGGGGCCCATGTCGCTTTGGGCACTGAACGAGGATCGGATACTGGTAATACTATGTGTCTTGTCTATCGCACTTTGTGCGGGCACCTGGCTGCTTACGCTGCTAGCTCGCCGTCGGCAAGAGGCGTCGCACCTTTACGCAGGCCCAGCAGTACTATCAATTGCGATAGCGTACATGTCGGCGCGGCTGATTTTCTGGATGCCAGTCTTCCCGTACTGAAGCGAGTACATTGGTGGGTTTGCGCTTGGGAGCGCGGTGCCCGGCCCTTGCATCGTTCGGATCATTGACCGTGGGGCTCCGTACGTTCACGTGAAATCGTCACCGAAGTTGTCTAGAGACACTCGGAATGTTTACGGGCAGTGCTGGTGTGATCCTGCGAGCTACGGCATACTCTGCCGTAGTTCAGCGCCTTCTTGATCCGGCGTTTCAATAGAGTTTCGATACACTGCATCCGCAAAAGACACAAGCCATACGTTTGCACTTTACTGTCGCACTAATGGGGACCCTAAATGTTCATCCGATCGCTGGCAGCAATAATCTTCTTCCTCTGCGTAACTCCTGCGTTTGGCGATTCCCTTGAGGATGCGGTAAACGAATACTTTGTGATCATGCAGAGCGGGGACTTTCGCGGTGCGGGTGAGTTGTTTGACCCCGAGGAACTTGAGAGCTTCCGGCAGTCCCTGGAGTTTCTTGCTCAGGCACCCCTTGCGTCCCAGGAACAGTTCTATGAGCAACTGTTCGGCCCTGGCTCAACTGCTGAATCCGTGAGTGCACTATCCGATAGCGAGTTCTTTGAATCGTTCTTCTCGCTCGCGATGGCTCAATTGAGCGGATTGGAAATCGAGCGACTGGAGTACTTGGGTCATGTAATGGAAGGACCAGATGTTGCACATGCGGTTACCCGCCTGACCGCAAGTGTGTCCGACGCGCGGTTTACGAAGCTGAGTGTCGCATCGTTCGTCCGACGAGGCTATCAATGGAAAATGATGATGAGCGGCGACATCCGGAGTATTGCCACGCAGGTTCGGAAGGCTGTCGGGATGTGACAAACTATCCGCAATTGAGCGTCTTCCTCGAAGCCGACCCAAGGTCGCTGCCGTGAGGATCCGGGTCGATGGAGTCACAGCAACTGATGGCTATCGGGTCAGTTTTGAGCAAATTGTCAATTTCTTGCCGCGGGAAGTGATATGGGGCACTACTGTAGAATCTGCGGAAAAACGAGATCCAATGAGAGTTTCTCCGGGAAGGGGCACCGGGAGCATGTATGCAAGGCTTGCGCAAGGATACCGAAGGAGGAACGAGAGGCCATTGAGTCTGAAGATGAAATCTATCGCTTCATGAATCAGTCGCATATCTCGGACAAGAATATCCTTTGCCTTCAGGTGCTATCGGAATCAAAAGATTCGAGGATAGCTCAACTGGCCTCTATCGTCCTCGAAGTTGCCAGAATCAGGCCGCACAAGAAGCGGCGACTCAAGGCGCTGGCGCAACAGAACAATGATTTACTTGGCGCGCTCGAAAAAACAGGATTGATCTATGCGCACCACTCCTAGGTGATCAAAGAACGAGTCCTCATGGTTTGGGATTTGTACGACGGCGTGCGCAGCGGTGTCGCTTTTTACCGTGGCGAGCCACACTACTTCGAATGCGAATTCGACAGCGAGGCCGTCGATTACACGGACGTTTTTAAATTGTGGATGATGGATGAGGACACGTTGAAGCTGGCGACGGAACAGTGGCAGATCTACCGTTTGTGGGAACGGCGATTCCATTCTGGTGAATTGGGCCCGGATACGCATCCCGGCAATCGGGGTCAGAATGCCCTATATGACGAGATCGACGATGGAATAAAGCAATACAGGAACTCACCGGGCCATCCGGCTGTGCGCGTCGTGGGCAAGTTTGAAGCGATCGATGATCAGCCGGAGCTACCCCAGGGGTGCCTGAGAGAGATTGAAGTGACGTGGCTCCCGGTCCCATGACAACACCAGAAGGCCTGGGTGACCGGATCATCAAGGTCAATCATGCTGGCGAGCATGGTGCGATCTGCATTTACACCGGACAGATCCACATGGCTCGTTTGACTGCGCGCTCGATGGTCGCTGAACTCATTGACTATCGGTCGCATGAGCAGCGACACCGCGCCATCTTCTGGGCTGAGCTGCAACGCCGCAGCCGTCCACGTTGCCGCAGCTACTGGCTTTGTGGGCTCGGCGGATACATGCTTGGGCTCATAACTGGCATCCTCGGCGCGGGGGCCATTGCAGCCACTACCGTGGCGGTTGAAAGCGTCGTGCTGCGGCACCTGCAGGAGCAGGTTCTTGCGCTGCGCGGCACTGACGAGGCAGCCGTTTCGGCCATCTCGGCAATCGTCGCCGAGGAGCAGCAACACCATGACCGTTCCGCAAGCCACGTTGTGGCGGGCAGCTTCTGGTCACAGACACTCACGCCAATCGTCTCCGCATCCACGGAAGCAGTCATATGGCTGGGTATGCGGCTGTGAGGCACCGGTATCTTGAGGCTAGCGAGCCAGAAGAGCAGGCAAGGCCGGGCTCGCCGAACGAGCCGCTCGCCGATGTCAGGCTCAGAGAGTCGGAACCCCGTTCAACGCATCGGCTTGGGCTTGACGACGCGGCGTCGGCCTCCTGCTGGCTTGGACTGGACCGGAGCTTCGGCCCCCGTGACCAACCGGCCCCTGGACAGGCTGACGCCGCTGATGCCTGATGCGCGCACCGCCCCGTGCTGCGGTACGGTCAGGGGAGCAGGAACCCTTATGGGGCGCGTCAGAGCGCTGGCGTGATCACGGGTCTTGCGGCATCCTCGGGCGATGGGAAGGGGGCGGAGACAGAATTATGGGGGTCGGATTTGAACTCGTGAACTACACGAAGCGTGAACGGATCCTCTTCATGCACATCCCTGCATCGAAGAAGCATGAACTCGCCGGAAACCCGGCAGCTTCTGCGATCACGACGTGGTACCTGCTCGAGAACCCCGGCGACGAAATTTCCTTCATCTCCGATACCTACGACGACTGGCCCTTCCGTGGTGGATCGAGGGACGACCTGAGTCAGTATCTCGAAGTCACAGGCCAAGTGGTGGATCAACTAATGGTCGCCGGCATCCTCAAGGATTATGGCAAAACCCACATTGATCCTGACGAACCCGATCATGTCTACACCCGCGACCTTCGCAACGCCTGGATGATCGATTCTAGCTAGCTTCAGGTCTTTGGGGCATTTTATACATCGAACCCACAGGACGGACGAGCCCACGGTATCCAGTCGGGGTCTGCCATTCGCAGAAGAGCAGCGATCTGATTTACGCCATTGAAAGAAGCGGACGAATCCATGCAACTGAACCATAAACCTGATCACCGTAGCTCGTTTGAAGAGCATCCAAAGCGGCGCAGAGCGCCGCACTCCAAAGTTTCGGCCAGGCGCCTTGGAACATATTCATGAGGTACCTTGCGCCTATCTTTCAGGAAAGCACACTGCGACGAGGCAAGAGCCTGGAGCAATTCCTTGGATCTGGAACTCGGCGCAATGAGAATACGATCCGATGCTTAGAGTTGCGGCCCACCGCGCTGGGAGTGGAAGTCTGGTTGCATGAGGCCGCCGATATTGGCGACGAGCGGCACCTCGACTACTACCCTTTCATCTACCACGACGATGTTAACGGCGATCCAGTCGCTGCAGTGGCACTTCTCGACAGCCCGGCGGCAGCGTTGGAATTCGCAGTTCTACGCCTGGGCGTATCACCCTCGCGTTGGACTAACCTTGGCGTGTCGCAAGACGAGTACCTCGACTTCATAAAGGCCGGTCGCCCTGCTCAATGGCCAATTTCCGTTGAGCCATAGCGCCCGCTGAGCCCGGCCTTGACTCGATTGGGGATGCCGGCGCTCCCGGGAAAAACCCTAGCCTATGGACGTTGCGCGGCTGCTGGTTTTCAACGCACGGGCTTGGGCTTGACGACGCGGCGTCGGCCTCCGGCTGG
>JBGTIE010000775.1:0-5525 GCA_041745855.1 Lysobacterales bacterium
GTGATCAGGACCAAACCGGCGTGCGCGACTGAACCGGCCCAGCGCGATCGCGAGGCCGCACTGGCCCAGCCGGTCATGACCGCATGCAGCGCCAGCACGCTCAGGAATACCGTGAACAGGATCGATCGGGTCATGCTCAGATACAGGCCGCTGGCGCACAGCAGCAGCATGCACAGCGCGAACACGTGCCCGCAGCGGCGGTGCGTGGCCCCGCCCTTGGGCAGCAACAGGGCGGCCATGCCGGTGCTGACGGCCACAGTACCGGTGAGCAGATGCGCCAGCACAATCGACGGCAGCTCGTTCATTTCGCCCCCGAGGGGGCTTGCCTGGCGGTCAGCCCGGCGCCCCAGCGCAGCCGGATCGCCCAGTAGCCGATCAGCAGCGCAATCAGCAACTCCGGCAGCGCCAGCAGGCCGGATTCGCGCAAGAACGCCGGAAAGACGTGCGCGCCAGGGCCGTTGAAGGCAGAGCCTGCAGCGATGAACACGCCCAGTCCCATGCGCCACAGGTGTCGGGCAATACGCTGACGCGGGGACCGATCGCCGCGCAGTAGCAGGTTCAGATCGCCCGCGACTGCAACACCGGCCATGATCGACAGGAAGAAGTAGTCCTCCGCCGCAAAGCCGTAGGCCCGCCCGCCCGGCTCGCCCAGCGCCAACCAGCCAGTCAGCACGAGGCCCAGAGTGATCGCCGCCGCCAACACCAGACCGGACGTCTCAAACCAGCGCCCCGGCCAGGCCGATCGCCGCAAGGTTGCCCAGCCGCTGGCGACCAGATAGCAGGCCAGGATTCCGGCGTAGAAGGTGATCAGCAGCTGGTCGTATTTGATCAGTCCCAGCAGCGCCCCCAGACTGGCGCTGGCCAGCATGCCGTAACAGAAGACGCGCCCAGATCGACGATGAATGACACTGCCCTTGGCCGCGCCCAGCGCGATGGCACCGGCCAGCACCGCCACGGTCCCGGTCAGGATATGCAACACAGTGATCAAGAACATGCGGATCCCCGGACAGCCGGCGCGCCGGCGAGGCATCCATCATTACGCCGCGGCCGCTGTCGTCGCGCCCACGCCTGAAGGCGCGGACAGCGGTCCGGACGCAGTCTGCCATTCCTTGGGACTGGAGCATGGCGGGGGAGGTAGCCAGCGTCGGACTAGCTGATGGCCAGTATCTTCGTCACATCCAGGCTCTGGGTATAGCGCACGAAGTCGGTAGTGCGAGTCTTGATCGCCAGAACCGACATCCGGTCGGCCAGTTCGTTGCCTTCCACCCCCACGTGGCCATTGACGTGCATGACCTTGACGCGATCCTTCAGCGTCTGATACAGGGCATACATGTCCTTGATCAACGCCAGGTTCTTGATTTCGCCGCCCGGCCGGGTCCAGCCCTTTCGCTTCCAGCCCTCGGCCCACTGGGTGACGCATTGGATCGCGTAGCTGGAGTCGCAGTAGATCGCCACCGACCTGCCGCTTTCAGTCTCCTGCCGGGCCATCATCAAGGCTTGGTGGAAGGCGTTCAGCTCGGCCGTGTTGTTGGTTCCATGCGGGCAGTGCAGGCCGAACCAGAGCTCTTCGAGCCTGTCGTTGCGGTACAGCGCCAGACCGGAACCGGACTTGCCCGGATTGGGCTCGCAGCCGCCGTCAGTGAAGATCTTGACCTCGAAGGACATCGCCGCGATTTCGGCGGCGGTCCAGGTTCGGGGTGACTTCGCCGCCGTGCCTTCCCCGTCCGAACCAGTCTTCCCGGCTACGGCGGTTCGCCGACTTGGAACTGCGCGAGCACTTCCCATGTCCGCCGGCACCCGGGCAGCGGGCTCGCGCTGAAAGGCCGCTTCGGCGTCGGCGCGGGTACTGAATGACTTGAATCGAGCCTTGGGAAACTTGTCCACCTGAGCCTTGCAGCTGTCCCAGTCGCCATAGATCCCCGGCTTCCTGCCGGTCCAGACCACGTAGTACTTGCTTGCCACTCGGCGCCCTTGCTGAACCTTGATCGGCCGCGATTATTGCAGCATTCAGTCGTCGAACTGGTGTCTGGCGGGTTCACTTGTGCCGAACCGGAAACGCGCCTAGGTCGACGGCACGCCCCTGGCTGGCAGCGGCAGGATCGCGAGGAACGTAGGCCGGTTCCTCGCGCCCGCCCGCTCCGATTCCCGCCGCGGTCTTCAATGCGCGAGGCGGCCGGCGCTCCTGGTCCGACGTGCGTCATGATCCAGCTGCCCGGTTCGGTTCCCCTATGGTCCGACATGCCCCATCGCACACCATCGCGGCCGCCGGCGCGAGGAGGTCGGCGGCGAAGATCGGGCCAGGCGATGCGCGCCGGAACCGCGCTACGGTTGGCGGTGGGCCGCTGAAAGAGCTTGTTGAGGTGGATCCCTCGCTAGCTCCGTAGCCGCCAGCCTGTGCGGAAGATGTACCAGACCGCCAGCAGGCAGGCGAGCAGGAACAGCACGATCATGCTCGCGCTGACCACGACGTTGACGTCGGATACGCCGTAGAAGCTCCAGCGCATCCCGCTGATCAGATAGACCACCGGGTTGAACAGGGACACCGTCTGCCAGGCCGGCGGCAGCATGTCGATCGAATAGAAGGCGCCGCCGAGGAAGGTCAGCGGCGTGATGATCATCAACGGGATCACCTGCAGCTTCTGCCAGTCGTTCGCCCACAACCCGATCAGGAAGCCGAACAGCGAAAAGCTCACCGCGGTCATGAACAGGAAGAACAGCATCCATAGCGGGTGCTCGATCTGATACGGCACGAAAAAGCGCGCGGTCAGCATGATCAACAGGCCGATGATTACCGACTTGCTCGCCGCCGCGCCGACGTAGCCGAGCAGAACCTCGATGAAGGACACCGGCGCCGACAGCAACTCGTATATCGTGCCGGACCATTTCGGCATGTAGATGCCGAAGGACGCGTTGGAGATGCTCTCGTTGAGCAGCGACAGCATGATCAGCCCGGGCACAATGAATGCGCCATAGCTGACCCCGTCAACATCTCCCATGCGCGAGCCGATCGCGGCGCCGAAGACAATGAAATAAAGCGAGGTGGTCAGGACTGGCGCGGCCAGGCTCTCACCGATGGTGCGGAAGGTACGCGCCATCTCGAAGCGATAGATCGCGCCGATCGCGTGCCGGTTGATGGCACCCCCGCGGTTAAGAGCGGCGCTCATGTCGGCTCCCTGACCAGGTTGACGAAGATCTCTTCCAGCGAGGACTCACTGGAGTGGAGGTCGCGAAAGCCGATGCCGTGATCGCCGAGTTGGCGCAGCAGCGTCGCGATGCCGGTGCGCTCACCCTGCGAATCGAAGGTGTAGACCAGCGCCTGGCCGTTCTGCGCCAGTTCCAGCGGCAAGCCGGCGAAGGCCTCGGGTATCACGCTCAGCGGCTCGTTCAGGCTCAGCGTCAGCTGCTTCTTGCCGAGCCGCTTCATCAGGACCTCCTTGTCCTCGACCAGCAGCAAGCGGCCCTTGTTGATCACCCCGATGCGGTCGGCCATCTGCTCGGCCTCCTCAATGTAGTGCGTGGTCAGGATGATCGTCACACCGCGCTCGCGCAGGCGTCGCACCATCGCCCACATGTCGCGCCGCAGTTCCACGTCGACGCCCGCGGTGGGCTCGTCGAGGAACAGGATCTGCGGCTCGTGGGCGAGCGCCTTGGCGATCAGCACGCGCCGCTTCATGCCGCCGGACAGGGTCATGATCTTGGCGTCGCGCTTGTCCCACAGCGACAGATCACGCAGCACCTGTTCGAGCAGGGCCGGGTCTGGCGGCTTGCCGAACAAGCCGCGCGAAAAGCGCAGTGTCGCCCAGACGCTCTCGAAGGCGTCGGTCGACAGCTCCTGCGGCACCAGCCCGATCTGCGCCCGCGCCGCGCGATACTCGCGCACCACATCGAAACCGTCGGCCAGCACGGTGCCACGGCTGGGCTTGACCAGGCCGCAGACGATACCGATCAGGGTCGTCTTGCCCGCGCCATTGGGGCCCAGCAGCGCGAAAATCTCCCCGCGACGAATCTCCAGATCGACATCGGCCAGCGCCTGCAGGCCCGAGGCATAGGTCTTGCCCAGGCCGCGGATCGAGATGATGGAGTCCATGGAAAGCCTTACCAGCCGAACGCGGCCAGGCGCTGGTCCATCTCCTGGTCGTTGCTGAAGCCGTGCGAGATGCTGCCGTTGATGACGAACATCGGCACCACATAACCGCCCAGGCCCTCGAACTCGTCAAAAGCCTCGACGCTGACACCGACATCGTGCTCGACGAACTCGATCCCACGCCGGTCGAAGTAGCCGCGCGCCTTCAGGCAATAGCCACACTCCCGCGTGCCGTACATGACGACCTGGAGCGGCTGCTTCGCCGCCTCGGTCCGGGCGGTGACTTCCGCCGTCGAGGGATCCGGCGGCTCGGGCGCTGCGGCGGGCAGTTGCCCGCTTGCGAGCAGGCACACAATCAGACAAAGCCAGCGCATGGCCAAACCCCTCAGAATCACGACGACGGATATCGTGGATGCTTCATAGCGCAAGCCAGGGCCGATTGGGAAGTGGGCTACCATCCGCGCGTGGAGGAAGGCTCACATCGATCTTGCGTGCCGTGCTGTGGAACTAGACCCCGAGGACCCGTGAAACTGCTCCGGAAACTGTTGGGCGCGTTGGGCATCGGCTTGTCTGCGAATGTCGTGGCGGGCGCTGACGGCTTTCACGGGCCGTTTGCACCCGCAGCGACAACTTCAGCACAGAGCCAGGCACGAAGGGACCAGAAACCCCGAGTGGGCTCCTCCATTATCGCGAGGGTGCGTATCAGTAGCCTGTGGAGGCGGCGTAGGGGCCAGCCTGCAGGGGACGCGCTGGCAAGACCTGAATCGCGGCTAGGTGTGGTACCGCACGGAACGCGACTATTTCAACACGTAGCGTCCACTGACGGTTGTCGAAGGGGCGCATCCCGCGCTTCCGGGACCGTGCAGGAGTCCACTATGAAGCAGACCGATCGCGATACTCGCAAGTCCTCGACAGGGAAAAGCGGATCCGGCGCAACGGCGAAGAAGGCCAGCGGCGATTCCAAGTCCGACACCAAGACGAAATCGGCTTCCACCGACGGCAACAACAAGCGCACTCCCGTCTCCGCGTCCTCCAAGCAACAACAGAAGTAAAAGGGTTGGCTCCGAAGCGCAGAGGCGCGAGGAGCCAACCTTCCTGGACGGGCTGAGGTCTGATGGGGGTGCGAGTCAAACTGATGTTTTGAGGGACTTGCAAGGGCCTGAGGGCCCAGGGCTCAGTCCAGAGCCAACTTGAGGCGCGTGTGCAGGTTACGCTCAGTTTGACTGGCCTTAAGTCGACTCTTGACCTTGCTGGCCCTGGGCCCTGGGCCCTGGGCCCTGAGCCCTTCAACTGGGCCCGTGGATCCAGAGCCTGGGCCTTGGAGCGCGAGCATTCGCCACCCCCGCGCTCAGCCGGACACAGCCTTCTTCGGCAACGGCTTACCCCGCGGCGCGTTGGCTTCCGGTGGCTGACTCATCAGATCGTCATCGCCGGCGGCGGC
>JBGTIE010000776.1:0-15406 GCA_041745855.1 Lysobacterales bacterium
GTGCGCGGCCAGATCTGGTCTGGCGGCGTCTTGCTGCCTGCGGGCGGGACGCCCGCGCGGTCCCAGGAAGTGCGCGGGGCGCCCGCGATCCCGGGGTAAGCAACCGGTTCCTCAGGCTGATGCCAACCGCTCGAAACCGACGCGCAGGCGTTCGACCTCATCAGCCTCGCCGTCGACCATTGCCAGTAGAAGGTCGAGGAAGGCGAGGGCGCTTGCGCTCGCGGCGGGTCCCTTGGGCCAGCCATGCGCGTCCATGAAGATATGGTAGGCGGTGTATCCGCGAATATGGTCGCGGATGAGTCCGACGATCTCGCTGTTTGGCGCCTTCTTCGGCCAGTCCAGAATGGCGAGCCAGATCTTCCCCCGGTCGTACCGGTCGCCGTATTGGAGGCAGTTGCAGAGATGCTTTCGGGCAAGATCGACATCGTCGTTGGCGAGTGCCTGCTTGAAGCTGTTCCAATGATGTAGATGCAGCAGGGGGACCAACTCTTCCGGCTTGGTCTCGGCAATCCGGTGCAGGTCGGCCTCGCTTCCCTCGAAGCGCTCGGTTCGCCCTTCGTCGAACGTTTCCCAATACCACCCCTCGCGGTCCACGCCGAGTGTGCTGTGCGCCCGCGTACAGCCCATCCTTACGATTCCACCTTCGCGCATGATCTGAAGAATCAGCTGCAGCTCGGCTTCACTGAGCACCATTTCAGCTTCCTCACGCTGCGACCAGGTCGGATGAGATCCGTAGTGTGCCGCATGAGCACGATTCTTCGCTCTGCTCTCCTTTGTGTCCTTTGTGTTGAAAAGCTCTTCAGCTCTTGAGCTCCAGGATTCAGGACCACCTCAAGTCGAGTCGGCGGTCCGGTCCCAGCTGGCCACGCGCTTTTCGAGGAAGGCGTCGATGCCTTCCTGGCCTTCGGGTGAGATGCGCAGGCTGGCGATCAGGTCGGCGGTGTGGGCATCCATCTTGCCCTGACGCGCTTCGTCGGTGCCGCGGATGCCGAACACCAGTTGCTTGGCCACGCTGCAGGCGGCCGGGCCGGCGCGCAGGATCAGTTGCAGCTGGCGCGTGATCGCCGGGTCGAGCTGGTCTGGCGCAACGGTTTGATGGACCAGGCCCATCGTCGCCGCCTGTGACGCATCGAAGGATTCACCGGTCAGGAACCAGCGGCGCGCCTGGCGCGGGCCAATCGATTCGACCACGTAGGGCGAGATCACGGCCGGCACCAGCCCCAGCTTGACTTCGGTCAGGCCGAATTTCACGCTGACTGCCGCGATGGCGATGTCGCAACAGGCGATCAGGCCGACGCCGCCGCCGAAGGCCGCGCCATGAACGCGAGCGATGGTGGGGCGCGGGAAGAAGGCCAGAGTACGCATCAGGGTGGCCAGGCCGAGCGCATCGTCGCGATTGGCCTCGCGTCCTGCGGCGGCCATCCGACGCATCCAGTTCAGGTCGGCACCGGCGGAAAATGATGCCCCGCGACCGGCCAGGACCAGCGCGCGCAGTGTGGTGTCCTTGGCCAGTTCTTCCAGTTCCACCGTCAGCGCCGCAATCAGCGCGTCATCGAAGGCGTTGTGCAGATCCGGCCGATTCAGCCAAAGCCACGCAACGTCACCATCGCGCTCGATCGTATAACCATGGGTCTGACGCATGCCCGAGTTCCCCTGCGAGACTAGCCGCTGATGCTAACAGCCCGGTCGGGGGCAGTGGTCGCGCCTTGTCCTTGTGGGCGCGAGCTCGTGAGACACAAGAGCAAAAAGAGCAGGTCAATCCGCTCTTACGCTTAATCTCTTACCCTTAATCGTCGCGCTTGTCCTTGCGGGGCTTGCGCTTCTCCTGGTCGTCCTTGCGCTTGTCGTCGGCGTCGCCGTCATCATCCTGGTCAGACTGGCTGCCGCGGGTCCGGCCCAGGCCGCCGCTGCGCTGGTCTTCCTTCTGCGCGGAGACCAGATTGGTAGGGGCGGGCTGCGCATCGGCGCGCTGGCCGATCAAGCCAGCCAGTGCGATGCCAATGGCGATCAGCAATACTCTGTTCATGCATCCTCCGCAAAGTCGCGTGGGGTCTTCACACTACGCCGGAGTGTAGGTCGATGCCAGTCCTCGCGGCATGATCCGCCACCGGCGCGGCCGTCATCAATCGGGAAGCAGCTCCAATGAAAATCGCCTGGATTCAAAACCTGCGCTACGTGGTGTGGCTGTTGCTGCTGCCAGCGCTGCTGCTCTTCATCGCCTGGCATTTCACCGATCTGGTGGTTGCCGACCACAGCGGCGAACTGGAAGAACGGCAGCGCGCAGAGCGACAGCAGCAACTGCTGGATGAGGTCGAAAGGCAAAATGCGTTATCGCAGCAGGAACGGATCGACGCTCGTCGTGAGCTGGCCGCTACTTGCGTCAGACAGGCCCTGCGGGGCTTGGGGATAGAGCCGAGTCAGATCGTGCCGGTGCTGTTCATGCTCAAGTGGCGCGGCTGTGGCGAAGGCTGCGACAGCGAGCAGATTGCGCAGTTCCTGGTCAACGAGTACCGGCTGGAAGGTCTGCAGGTGGTGTTGATACGCACCGAATCAGTGACCGGGCCGCAGCAGCAATCACCGGCCGGTGTGCCGACCGTGGCGATCCCCAGCTGCGCACCGCTGGTCCGCAACCATGGTGACGACTATTTCCTGCGCCTGCCTGATGGAAGTTTGAGCTCCTCGGGCGAACGGCATGAGGGCCTGATCCGTTTCGGTAGCGTCGGACCGCCAGTCTTCGACCCCGATCCGCTGGTACGCGAGGCATTGGGGTTATCGGGACGATAGAGCCCAGGGGGCAGTTCCTGTGGCCAGTAACGAGCGCGGTGTGCCGAAGATTCGGGAGCATTCTGACTTTGACTGGTTTCATCTTCGTCATTGCGAAGGAGCCCAAGCGACTGCGGCAATCCGGGGATCACAAGTGTGACATCAGGCGTCGTGAACCCGGCTTCCGTGCTGTTCGCACTTGGCGCACTCGATCTTGCTCTTCCTCCGCGTCCTCCGCGTCTCCGCGTGAGCCCGCTCTTGCTGGTTAATGGCCCGTGTGCATTTCCGGGCCGGAGAAGGGGTCTCTCCATGAACCCATGACGTAAATTACTGATTTTATGAGCAGCTCGCCACGCTGTGCTCTTCGCCCCAATGGGGCAGCACAAGTTAGCCTGGGGCAACGCCCCAGGTAAGCTGCTCTGGCCTCATATTCGCGCTCATAGCGCTCTTTACTGGCCACTGGAACTGGCTACTGGAACTGCTCTGTCAACCATCTTGCGCAACCGCAGCGCGTCGGCGCCGTCTTCGTAATAACGCGGACGGGTGCCGAAACGTTGGTAGCCCTGACGCTCGTAAAGCTGCATCGCGGCCGGGTTGTCCGGGCGTACTTCCAGTCTGAGCTCGCGCACTTCGCGATTGCGGGCCTGGTCCTCCATCCGGGCCAGCAGGGCCTTGGCGACACCCCGGCCGCGGGCCGAGGCGGCTACCGCGATCGAGTAGATCCGGCCCACGGCGGTACCGGAACGAAACAGGAGCAGGCTGTAACCAAGCAGCAGGTCAGCCGGGTCGGCCGCCAGCCACAGTTCGGCGCAAGGCGAGCGCAGATGATGGCGCAAACTGCGCCTACTGAGCCGGTCACCGTCGAAGCTGCCCGCTTCCAGCTCACACAAGGCATCCAGATCGCCAGCTTGCCCGCGCCTGATTTCCACCGCTCCGCCTCTCCGCTCTTGTGCGCTGCAACAGCTGTGCCAGACTATTTCATTCCCGTCGGTGGCGGAACCATCCAGCCCCGATCGCGGTGACCTTCTGGTCGCCGTCGAGACGACCGGTTGTCGTCGATTCCCGGTCCGGCTCAGGCGCCTCGCGTCGACCGGCCGGTGCCGAACAGCAGGACCGCATGAGCCGTCTGGTCATCGTCGTTGAAAAGGCCTCGGACTGGGGCAGCTATCACCCTTCCAACGATGTGGTGATCGCGAAGGACTATCTGAAGCAACCCATCGGCGCCGAAGAGGAGCGGACCCAGGTCATCAACCTGTGCCGCAACTACAAGTACCTGGGTACGGGCTACTACGTCTCGCTGCTGGCCGAGGCGCGCGGGCACAAGGTGATTCCGTCGGTGCGGACCCTGAATGATCTGCGCCGACGCTCCATCTACGGCCTGGATATCGAGGATCTCAATCTGAAGCTGGCGCGGATCCTGCCGCAGGAGGGTCGCGACACGGTCGATTTCGGCACCCTGGTCTATTTCGGTGAGACCAGCTCCGAACCGCTGCGGGATCTGGCCCGGCAGGTGTTCGAGGCTTTTCCCTGCCCGGTGCTGCGGATCGACTTCGAGCGTGACCGGCGCTGGCAGATCCGGGCGATCAAACCGGCCGGTCTGGCGACCCTGACGGAAGGCCAGGAAGACGGCTTCGCCGCGGCGCTGGACCGCTTCAGCAAGAAGCTCTGGCGTGGCCGCCGCAGTCGGCGCAAGTACCGCTACGACATTGCCATCCTGCAAGACCCGGCCGAGCAATACCCACCGTCGAACCGCAAGGCACTCAAGGCCTTCGTCAGCGCCGGCAAGGAACTGGCGATCGATGTGGACCTGATCGGACGCAATGACTACGCCCGGCTGGCCGAGTACGACGCGTTGTTCATCCGCGAGACAACTGCGCTTGATCACCACACCTACCGCTTTGCCAATCGGGCCGAGAAGGAAGGCATGGTCGTCATCGACGATCCGACCTCGATCCTGCGCTGTACCAACAAGATCTATCTGGCCGACCTGCTCAAGAGCCGCAAGCTGCCGACACCGCGGACCGAGATCCTTTACCGGGATGAACCCAAGCGGCTGCAGGAAGTGGTCGAGGCGCTCGGCTATCCGGTGGTGTTGAAGGTTCCAGACGGTTCCTTTTCGCGCGGTATCGTCAAGGTGGAGGAAGCCGACGGATTGAAAGCGGCCGCCGAGGCACTGTTCCAGCAGAGCGCGCTGCTGCTCGCTCAGGAGTACATGCCGACCGATTTCGACTGGCGCATCGGCGTACTCAACCGCGAGCCGCTGTACGCCTGTCAGTACTTCATGTCACGCGGCCACTGGCAGATCTACAACCACGCCGCGCGTGGCGATGATCGCACCGGCGGCTTCCGTACCCTGCCGGTGCGCGAGGTGCCGGCCGAGGTCCTGAAGCTGGCGCTGCGAGCGACCGCGCCGATCGGTTCCGGACTGTACGGCGTCGATCTGAAGCAGGTCGGCGACCAGATCGTGATTATCGAGGTCAACGACAACCCCAACATCGACTCTGGCGTCGAAGACACCTATCTGGGCGAGGACCTGTATCGCCGCGTCATGGGCGAATTCCTGCGCCGGCTGGAGCGCAAGCGGCTCGGGGTCAGCGGCCAGTAGGTCTGAAGGGCGAAAAGCCTTTCAACACAAAGGACACAAAGGACACAAAGGAGAGCAGAGCAGAATAGACTGGTCCTGACTGAGTGCAACTGGCTGCGATTCAATCTTGCTTATGCAGCGATGCGAAGCATGAGTCGGGGTCGGTATCGGAATCGGAATCGGTATCGAAGGCGACGGCATGAGCTTCGGCCCCGCCAACGCCTTGAGGTGTACAGGCACTCATCAAGAACAGCGGCGTGGTCAAACGATTCACGAGGAGGCAGCCGGATAGGCCGGGCAAAGGATCGATGCCGATTCCGACCCCGACCCCGACCCCGACCCCGAGTAGATCGCCCTGGCAGAGAACTCGGCGTTGACGCGAGCGGCCTCTGCACCAGTTTGAATCGCATCCGGTGCGACTCGCCAGCAACGCTCAAGAGCTGCGGCTGTGCCTCATGCGGCGTCGATGATCAGAGCTCTTCCTTTGTGTCCTTTGCGTCCTTTGTGTTGAAGGCTCTTGTCGCTTTTGCAGCTCTTGGATGCCGGCCAAGCGCCTCGACTACGCCCCGAAATCAAACTCCGCCTCGGCGCCCGGCGGCCCGATGAAACTGCCGATGCCGTAATCGACACCCAGAGCGAACAGCTGCGCCATCGCAGGGGCGTCCGGGATGAAATGGGCGACGACCTCGGCGCCGCGCTCGTGGGCATGGTTGATCACCGCGACGGCTTCTGGATCGATCAGCATCTTGGGTGCATCCAGCGCCACCCATTCGGGTTTGAGCGCATCGATCAGCTGATGCGCGCGCGGGTGGATCGAGGTGCGTCCCAGACCGATGCCGACCCGGGCGGCGGCGAGTTCCAGGCGTGCTTGCTGCAGGGGTCGCAGGTGGAGCAAGGCTTCGCTTTCGTCGACGGTCAGGACCAGCCCCGGCTCGAGCAGGCCGCGTTGGGACAGCCCGAACAGCAGCGACTTGCGGAAGTCCGCAGCGATCAGGCTCTCGGCCGCCATCGCCACGACCAGCCGCACCGCCGGGTAACGCTGGCGCAGTCCGGTGACTCGATCGAGCGTCTGCGTCAGCAGGTAGCGGTCGAGCTTGGTCAGGCTGCCGCTCTGGCGGGCGACATCCAGCCACTGGCGGCGGCTGAAGCTTTGGCCGGTCTCGCCAATCACTCGCAGATGCAGCTGGAACTGCGGCCGTACCGCGCCGTGCAGTGGCACGATGGGCTGAAATTCGAATTGCAGTTGACCGTCTCCAGCTTCGCGGGCGAGGGCCTTCTGCAACACGAAGCTGGCGTCGGCGTCCAGTTCGGTCCGCAGCTCGGTCAAGGCCCGCTGCATCCGGTCACCGCCGCCATGTCGGGCCAGCACCAGCGTGCGCTCGGCCAGGTCGATGACCGCCTCGACGCGGGTCGCGTCGTTCTGGTAAGGCACGACGGCGACACTGGCCGTGGCAGCTTCCAGACTGCCTGCCAGGCGTTGCCGCAGGCCTTCGGCGCGTCGGTCGGATTCCTCGCCGGGGATGTCAGCGAGCAAGGCGAGGAAACCGCCATCGCGCCAGACCGCGAGCCGCTCGTTCGGTGCCAGCGCCTCGGCCAACAGCTTGGCGACGGCCGATTCCTGCTCACGCTCCAGCAGCGGATGAGCGTCCGCCGAGGCGATTCGACCGGCGTCAGCGGCGACCAGGACCAGTGTCTGGGCACCACTGTGCTTTTCCTGCGTTCGCAGATGGGCGATGAAGTCGCCGGTGTGCAGGCGCCGCTCGGGCGCACTGCGCACATGCTGCTCGAACTGACGGCGCAGGGCGCGGGCGCGACGGGCGCGGGTGACCACGGCGGTGACCAGATGGCGTGGTCGCACCGGCTTGGTCAGGTAGTCGTCACCACCGACGCGGAGGGCGTCGAAGCGCCGGGCCTCGTCCTGCTCCCCCGTCAGAAACACGATCGGCAGCATCGCCAGGTCTGGACTCTCGCGGATCAATGCGGTCAGTTGCATGCCGTCGAGGGTCGGCATGTGCAGGTCCATCAGGACCAGATCGGGCTGGAACTCGGCCAGGGTGGGCAGGGCCTGGCAGGAATCGCTTACCGAGCAGACTTCGATGCCCTGTTTGCGCAGGATCGCCTCGCAGTACATCGCCTGACTGCGATCATCCTCGACAATCAACACCTTCAGGTGATCCTGCCGGGTCTGCGCTTCGACCAGTTCCAGGATGCGGGCGATCACGTAGCTGCTGTCGTCCCCCTCCAGACAGGCGTCGGCGCCACTGGACAGTGCCAGCAGGCGCTGGTCCAGTTGCCGACCGCGGTTCAGGAATACCACCGTGGGGCCCAGCCGATCCTTGCTGCGGCGGTTCTCGATCCGGTCGGCGACCGAGCCCAGATCCATCAGATGCTCAGCATCGACGATCACCGCGAGCAGGGATTTCGAACCCAGCCAGGTCAGGAAGCGCGCCGGCTGGTCGGTCCTGCGCAGGGTCAGGTCCTGCGCAGCCAGGGCCTCGGCAATGGTCTCCCACAGTGCCGATTCGCCGGCCAGTGCCACGATCTGGACCTCTGACGTGGTGCTGGGTTGCGCCTGCCGAGCCGAACGCAGCGTTGTAACCGCGGCTTCTTCGAGTTCGGCCAGGCGCTTGCGCTGAATGGGCGTGGGTTCGTTGACCGCGCCATCGACCAGGGAGCCCAGGTAGAGTGCAAAGTCACGCACCGCCAGCGAGACCGTCTCCTGGCCCGCAGCCAGCGCCACTTCCGCGGCGCGGGTCAGGTCAGGCTGCAAAGCCGCGACCTCCATCAGGGTCCAGCCGCGCTTGCGCAGGGCCTGCCAGCGCCGCAGGCTGTCGATGAGCTGGGGAGGAATGGTGTCGCCAGCACTCATGAGCGGTTGCGGATGGCAAGGAAGAACGGAAGATTAACCGCAGTGGGCGGTCAGGGTGGGATTTTGATGGAGTTTCGGTGGAAAGGAATGTGACCGGAAAGCAGGGCCCAGGGCTCAGGGCTGATTTGTGCAGGGCTGAGGGCTGAGGGCTGATTTGAGCAGGGCTGAGGGCTGAGGGCTGAGGGGTCAGGGAAAAGCCGCGCTTCAAAGCGTTCTCGAACCGTTCTGCGCTTGCCGCATGTCGGCTCTTACGAATGACTCGAGTCCGACGCTCCTCGGTCCTTTGTTCTGAACCCACAGCCTTCGCCAGATGCGATTCAAACTGATGCAGGGAGGCCAAGCCGGGGTCGGGGTCGGACTCGGAATCGGACTCGGAATCGAGGTCGGCATGCGGTTTAGCCACCAACGACTTTGACGTGCCCGGGCGTTCATCGAGAACGTCGTCAGGGAGTACCGCGGTACTCGACCGGATCGTGGCGATGCTGACAACGCAAGGGGTGGCGTGGCTAAACGGTTTACGTGGAGGCAGCCGGATACGCCCGGCAAGGATCGATTCCGATACCGATTCCGACCCCGACCCCGAGCTGCTACGCGCACGGCCGGGGCTCCTTCTGGGCCTGACCCCTGCTCTTGCTCTTGCTTTTCTGACCCCTCAGACCTCAGCCCTCAGCCCTGCTCGCCAGCCCTCAGCCCTGCTCACCAGCCCCCAGCCCTCAGCCCTCAGCCCTATCTACGCTAAACTCGCCCGCCCTCGGTGCTGGATAGGTGCATGGCTGTTGCGGTCGTCGAAGTGAATGCGGGCTGTGAGCGGCGCTTGCGGCAGGGGCATCTTTGGGTTTATGCCAACGAACTGAGCCAGGCGCCGGGCAAGCTGGGCCTGCAGCCGGGGCAGATCGTGTCACTGGTGGCCGGCGGTCGTTCGCTCGGCGTGGCCTATTTCAATCCGCATTCGCTGATTGCCGCCCGTTTGCTGGACCGGGATCCACGTGCCGTGATCGACGAGGCCTGGGTCGAGCGGCGGGTGCAGCAGGCCATCGGGCTGCGGCAGGGGCTGGTGGATCCGACCCATACCCGGCTGGTCAATGGTGAGGCCGATGGTCTGCCCGGTCTGGTCATGGACCGCTTCGATCAGTTGCTGGTCGCCCAGTCCGGATCGGCCGGCATCGACGCGCTGCGGCCGCATCTGGACAGCGTCCTGCAGCGGCTGTTTCCCCGTGCCTCGCTGCTGTGGCGCAATCTCGGTGCGGCGCGGGCGATGGAAGGGCTGGACGAGCACAGTGCAGTGGCTTTTGGCGAGGTCGGCGAGATCCATCCGGTAGTCGAGCATGGCTACCGCTACTGGTTCCGCCCGCTGGCAGGCCAGAAAACCGGCTGGTACTTTGATCAGCGCGACAACCGGCAGCGCGTGGCCACGCTGGCTGCCGGTCGCCGGGTGCTGGACGTGTTCAGCTATCTGGGCGGCTTCGCGGTCAGCTGTGCGGTCTCCGGTGCCTCCGAAGTGGTGGCGGTCGATGGTTCAGCCGAGGCGCTGGCGCTGCTCCAGCGCAACGCGGAGGCGAACGAGGTGGCGCAGGTGGTCAGTACCCGCCAGGGGGACGCCTTCGAGACCCTGGTGGCGATGCATGCAGCCGGCGAACAGTTCGATCTGGTGGTGATCGATCCGCCAGCCTTCATCAAGCGCCGGAAGGACTACCCGCAGGGCAACATCGCCTATCGGCGACTGGCTGCTATCGCGCTGCGGCTGGTGGCGCCGGGCGGATTCATCGCCAGCTTCAGCTGCTCCCATCACTATCCCCGCGATGCCCTGCTCGACGCGCTGGCTCGGGCCGCGGTAGCTGGTCGGCGCCGAGTGTCGATCGTCAGTCAGCTGCATGCCGCGGCCGACCACCCAGTGCATCCGTCTATGCCGGAGACCGAATACCTCAAGGGCTTCATCGGCCGCGTCGAGAACGGAGCCTGAGTCATGGCATGGCTGCACGATATCGATCCTGTGGCGCTCGACCTGGGTCCGGTCCAGATTCATTGGTACGGCCTGATGTACGTCGGCGCGGCGGCGGCGGTCTGGTGGCTGGGAATACGCCGACTGCGGCGCGATCCGTGGCGCCCACTCGATCGCCCGGCTTTCGAGGATCTGCTGTTCTATGGCATGGTCGGGGTGATCCTCGGTGGTCGCCTGGGCTACATGTTCTTCTACGGCTGGCGAGATCTGCTGGCCGACCCGCTCAGCATCATCCGGGTCTGGGAAGGCGGCATGAGCTTCCACGGCGGCTTGCTGGGCGTGATCATTGCGCTGCTACTGTATGCCCGCAAACGGCGCACGCACGTCTTCGATTATCTGGACTTTGTCGCGCCGCTGGTGCCGATCGGACTCGGCCTGGGCCGGATCGGCAACTTCATTGGTGGCGAGTTGTGGGGTCGGACCACCGATGTGTCCTGGGCTGTGATCTTCCCCAAGGCGCTGCCGACCCTGCCGGCCAGCCACGCCGAGTTGATTGTGCTGCATGCCAGCGGCGCGCTCGACCAGTATGCCCGTCATCCCTCGCAGCTGTACCAGGCCGGGCTGGAAGGGCTGGCGCTGTTCGCCCTTCTGTACTGGTACTCACGCAAGCCGCGGCCACGCTACGCGGTTTCGGGCCTGTTTCTGATCGGCTACGGGTCTTTCCGGACCCTGACCGAACTGGTCCGCGAACCCGACAGCCATCTGGGCTTCCTCGCCTTCGACTGGCTCACGATGGGCCAGCTCCTGTCGCTGCCGATGGTCGCGCTCGGCGTGGTCATGATGACGCTGGCCTATCGTTGGCAGCAGTGGCCGAAGGGGGCGGTGCGATGAGGGGCAAGAGCGGTCGATGGCGAGTGGTCTTCAGCGCTTCGGATCTCGCCACTTCTCCGATAAAGCGGTCGAGTTGCGAATCGCCCTGGGCCCTGGGCCCTGTGCCCTGGACCCTCGGTACGTCATCGCGCCCGATAGCCCAATCCGCTTCGTCCCACCAACGAGGCTGAGCATGCACACCTACCTCGCCCTCCTACGCCAGGTCCACACGACCGGCACCGACAAGGCCGACCGCACCGGCACCGGTACTCGCAGCCTGTTCGGCGCCCAACTGCGCTTCGATCTGCGCGCTGGCTTTCCGCTGGTCACGACCAAGAAGCTGCACACCCGCTCGATCGTGCATGAGCTGCTGTGGTTCCTGCGCGGCGACACCAACGTGCGCAGCCTGAACGAGGCAGGTGTGACAATCTGGGATGAGTGGGCCGATGCCGACGGCGAACTGGGGCCCGTCTACGGCCGCCAGTGGCGCGCCTGGGCCGGTGCCAATGGCCGCCCCATCGACCAGCTCAGCGATGTGGTGGAGCGGATCAAGCGCGATCCCGATTCGCGCCGGCTGGTCGTGAGCGCCTGGAACGTGGCAGATCTGTCAGCGATGGCGCTGGCGCCGTGCCACACGATGTTCCAGTTCTATGTCGCCAACGGCCGGCTGAGTTGCCAGCTTTACCAGCGCAGCGCCGATCTTTTCCTGGGCGTGCCCTTCAACATCGCCAGCTACGCGTTGCTGACCCACATGGTGGCGCAGGTGTGCGGGCTGGAAGTGGGCGATTTCGTTCACACCTTCGGCGATGTCCACATCTACAACAACCATCACGAGCAGGTGGAGTCCCAGCTGTCCCGTGAGCCATTGCCATTGCCGCGTTTGTGGCTCGATCCGACAGTCAATGACCTGTACGCTTTTCGCTACGAACATATCCGCTTTGAGGATTATCAATGCCATCCAGCAATCAAGGCACCGGTGGCGGTGTGAGTGGCGGGTGCGTCAAGCAGTTGACGATATTGCTGATGGCGGCGGCGATGCTCTCGGCATGTGCCAGCAGTGGCGACCGACCCACGGCAACGACCGACAGCCCGGAAGCGGTCGTGCGTGCCTACGTCGCGTCCTTCAATAGCCGTGACGCCGACGCGGTCGGCCGCCATCTGGCCGAGGACCTGCGCTGGCTGGCCATTGACGGCGACCAGTTGCGCGAGGAGGCGAGGGGGCGCGCGGCGTTGGTCGACTGGCTGCGCGGCTACTTCCAGCAGTTCCCCGATGTCCGCGCCGAGCTGCGCTATTTCAGTGGCGGGCCGCGCTATGTAGCCGTCTACGAGTGCGTGAACTGGACCGCCAGTGGCGGCGCCCGACGGCAGTGTGCCCACGGCACCTATGAGGTAGCCGATGGCCAGATCCAGCGCGTCTGGTACTGGCCGGCGCAGTAGCGGTGATGAGTGCACCGATCGCCCTGGTGGTGGCCATGGACAAGGCGCGGGCGATCGGTCGCGACGGCGCTCTGCCCTGGCACCTGCCGGACGACCTGAAGCACTTCAAGCAGCTCACCACCGGCCATCCCATTTTGATGGGCCGCAAGACCTTCGAGGCAATCGGCCGCGCCTTGCCCGGGCGGCTCAATCTGGTGCTGAGCCGTGATCCGGACTGGCAGCACCCGGAAACCCGTACTGTTGCCAGTATCGAGCAGGCGCGGGCGCTTGCCGACGAAGGGCGGACCCTGATGGTTATTGGTGGTGGCGAGATCTACCGGCTAGCCTTGCCGCTGGCCGGGCGCATCCATCTGTGCGAGGTGGACGCATGGATTACCGACGCCGACACCTGGTTCCCGGATTTTGATCGCGGGCAATGGGAGGAAGTGAAGCGAGTCCATCATCCGGTTGATGCGCGGCATGCTTATGCGTTTGATCAGGTACTTCTGAGCAGGGCTGAGGGCTCAGGGCTGAAGGCTGAGGACAGAAGAGAAGGGCCCAGGGCCCAGGGCTCAGGGCCCAGAAAAGCTGCGGCCTTGCGCGTAGGATGTCGGTGAGCTCCGCGAACCGCATCGACGATTCGACCTCGAAGTCTGAAGCGAGAGCAAAGCGGCGCCAGGTCGCCGCACTCCAAAAGGTGCCGCGCGCTCCACTTTTGGAGTGCGCTGGCCTGACAGCGCTTTGCTCTTGCTCTTGACCGCGCCTCCTTCGAACTGGAAGAGGTGCACGTCGCTTCCGAGCGCGCCGATTTCGAGACCGTTCGATCACAGGGACGCAGCTACATGGAGCGGGCGCAGACGCTGGTGCCCTGACCTGGAATCGCGAAGGACTGACGCCGCCGGGTGTGAGTCAAACGGATGCAGCGATGGCAAGCGAGAGTCGGGGTCGGGGTCGGAATCGGAATCGGAATCGAAGATCACGGCGTGTACCTTGCCGCCAATAGCGACTTGAGGTGATCAAGAACGGCTACGCGGCGACACGATTGACGTGGAGGCAGCCCGATACGCCGAGCGATGGGATCGAGACCGATACCGACCCCGACCCCGACCCCGACCCCGACCCCGAGCAGAGCTGGCTGTCAGAGAACTCGGCGTTGACGGAGGCGGCTTCGGACTGCGGAGGCCAGCGACCGTTCAGCCCGTCGCCTGACCGCAGATCACATTTCCCGCATCGATCGTTCCGGATCAAGGCAGCCTTGAGGCTGTCCAGACCACTCAGGAACAATCGTCATGCAAGACGCCTCGCGCAGCGCCACTCACGCATTTTTCGACACTATTCTGGCACCGGCTTCAGCCTTTGTTGCGGTCCGCCAGCGGCCGGTCTGGGCCTGGCTGGCGCTGGCCTTGGTCGCGCTGGCGTCGGCGCTCAGTATCGGCATCTTCATGGGCGGCATGAGCCCGGAGTGGATCGTTGATCAGCAACTGCTGACCGAACCGGAGATGTCGGCCGACGAGCTGGAAGTGGCGCGCTCCACCTTGCTGCAGGTAGCGCCCTACACGGCCGCGATCGGCGCGGTGATGGGTGCACTCATGTTGCCGCTGATCGCCGCATTGCTGGCGCTGGTCTATGTCGGCGCCGAGCGGGTGCTTGCACGTGAGCGCAACAGCTATGGTCGCTGGTTTGCCGCGGCGTCCTTCTCGCTGCTGCCGCTGGTGCTTAGCGCGATCGGCTTGATCGTACTCAAACTGCTCAGCGCCGAGCCGAATGTGCCGCTGGACCTGGCCAACTACGCCAGTCTGAATACGCTGGCACTGGGCCTCGCGCCGGGCGAGCGGGGCTATGGACTGGCGAGCAGCCTGAACCTGTTCTACCTGTGGAGCATCGGCCTGGTGGCGGTGGCGGCCAGGCAGTGGAGCGGGTTGGACTGGGGGCGTGCGCTGTTGCTCGGAGCGCTGCCCTATCTGCTGGTGTTCGGTCTCTGGGCGGCACTGGTCTGAGGCCCGAAGACGATGCGCAAACTTCTGATTGCTATCGCCATCCTCGGCGTGCTTGCGCTGCTGCTGTGGCTCAGCCAGCAGCGCGGCGGGCAGGCGCTGAGCGTGGATGTGGCGCCGGTCGAGCGCGGTGCGCTGGCCGATACTGCGCTTGCCTCGGGCTCTCTGGTTTACGCCGAGCAGATCCAGTTGCGCTCGGAAGTGACCGGTCGGGTCGCCGAAGTGTTGGTCGAAGAAGGCCAGCAGGTTCGTCGCGGCGATCTGTTGATGCGGCTGGACCAGGAAGCCTTCCAGGCCGATCTGGACGCGGCCGACGCCGGTGTGCGCGCGGCGCGGATCGAGATCCAGAGCCGGCAGGCGCGGCAGCGTGCACTGGCTCGCCAACTCGAGCGCCAGCGCAGTCTTCAGCAACGCGGGCTGGTTGGGCTGGACGCGTTCGAACAACTGGCCAGTGAGCATGAGATTGCGACCATCGCGGTGCAGGCGGCGCAGCAGGCATTGCTGCAGGCGCAGGCGCAGCGGGATCTGACCCGCGACCGGCTCCAGCGCAGCCTGTTCATCGCACCAATCGACGGGCTGCTGGTGTCGGTCGACGTCAAGCCGGGCGAAACGGTGATCGCCGGTACCGTCAACATCGTCGGCTCGGACTTGATGGTGCTGGCCGATCCGAGCGTGCTGCTGGCCGAGTTACGGGTGGACGAGGCGGATATCGCGCGGGTCCAGCTGGATCAGAGCGTGGAGGTCTTTGCGGCGGCGCATCCGCAAACGCCGCTGCGCGGCAAGGTGGTCCATATCGGTACCTCGGCGCGTCTGCTCGGCGCCAGCCAGAGCCTGGCGTTCCGGGTCCGGGTCCAGCTCGATACTTCCGAGCTGACCCTGCACCCTGGCATGAGCTGTCGGGCCGAAATCGAAACGGCGCAGGGCGAGCCGGGGCTGCACGTGCCGGTGGCGGCGGTGCGGCGGGATGCGCA
>JBGTIE010000777.1:0-3205 GCA_041745855.1 Lysobacterales bacterium
GAGGCGCTGGTCGGCTGCGGCGCACCATCGAGCCAGTCGTGCAACCCGTTCCAGCCGGCGAGCACTTCGGCATCGCTGTAGCCGCAATGGCTGGGCTGCGCTTCGCGCACATAGGCCACGCTCAGCTGGTCGGCCGGCAGCAAGGCCTGCAGCGCCTGTTGGTGGGCCGGAGCGACCAGGCCGTCGCCAGTGGTATGGGTGCTGAGTACGCGTGCGCCGCCCAGATCCCCGCGTGGGCTGTAGTTGAGCTTGAGCTCCAGCGCCGCCAGCCGGTCGGCCTCGACGCGGGCGATGCTCTGGTTGATCTGCGCATCGCCATAGTCGACAAAGCGGTTGTCCAGCGCCGGGCGACCGGCCAACTTCATCGGGCTGCGCAACAGATCACTCAGACCGAAGGTGGCGTAGGCCATGTTGTCCAGAAAGAACTCTTCGCTGACTCCGCTGAGTTCGAGAATGCTGGCCAGCCGCCGGCGCATGCCGCTGCTGACCGCCCAGGACGGCAGATCGATGCCGGTGCAGCGGTTGATGGCCAGATAGATACGGCCGCCGTCAAGCCAGGTGTCGAAGTCGTCCAGATCGCTTTGATCCAGCGCGTAGGGCAATCCGCCACCACCTCGCGGCAGCCGCCCGCCGCTGACGTCGGCGCAAACCGTGTCGTAGATCAGGCGCAGGTCCAGCGCATGATCCCAGACCCGGCTGCCCGCCACTGGCGCGCATAGCGCATACACTCCGGCCACATCGCCCAGATCATTCTGGGCAGCTTGCTGCAGCGCGACCACGCCGCCCAAGGACCCGCCAGTGGCGACGATCCGGCCGGGATTTCCGAAGCGCTGGCGAAAACGCGCCAGCAGCTGGGCATGGTCGGTCTCGGTCGAGAACAGTGCCCAGCCCTTGTCAGAATAGGTCGAGGCCGCCAGCGCATAGCCCTGCGCGAGCTGGCGCTGGCGCAATACCTGCGGTCCCAGGCTGGGTGTTTCGATCGGCGGGCGGAAATCGAAACCATGATTGACCAGCACCAGACCGTCGCCGGCCCGCCAGCCGATCGGCGCCTGGATCACATACCAGGCGCCAGAAGCGGTCCGACCGCGCTCCTCCTGGACCGCGACCTGGGCCAACAGCTGATGGCCGGTCAAGGCGAGGGTGCACAGGAGCAGGCTGAAAAGCTGACGCATCGGGCTTGTGCTCGCTGTGACTCGGACCGGACAGCATAGCGATGGCGGATGAAGGGGGACTGAGTTGGCGGCGGGCCGGCAGGTTCGGGTGAGAGTGATGTCTGAGTCTTCGGTGCGGCTATAGGGCCCAGGGCTCAGGGCCCAGGGCCCAGGAAGATCAAGAACCAGGTTCGAAGCGGCTTTGGACGTACTGGGCCCAGGAAGGTCAAGAACCAGGCTCGAAGCGGCTCGGAGCTACTGGGCTCAGGAAGGTCAAGCGCAGCCTCGAAGCGGTTTTGGACTTACTGGGCCCTGGGCCCTGAGCCCTGGGCCCTAAAAAACACAGAGAATCTAAAGAAACTTCCGCTCGACTCGCACCCCCGGACGTCAGCACCGCCCGTACCCTTGACATCCGGGCTAAACTCCAGCGCATCGTCTACGCAGGTGCCAGGCAGCATGATTCGAGTGGTCTTCAATCAAAAAGGCGGGGTCGGCAAGTCGACGCTGGTCTGCAATCTGGCCGCTGTGGCGGCGTCCGAGGGGGTGCCTACACTGGTCATCGACCTCGATTCGCAGGGCAATTCCACCCACTACCTGCTCGGTGGCGAGGTGGTCGAGCCCGATGCCGGCAGTGCCGGATTGTTCGCAGAGAGCCTGAGTTACCGTCTGCGTAGTTCGGACCCGATCGATTTCGTCGCCGAAACACCGTTTCCGAACCTGCACCTGATGCCGGGCGGCCCGGCGCTGGCCGAATTGCAGACCAAGCTGGAAACCAAACTGAAGATCTACAAGCTGCGCGAAGCGCTGGAGGGCTTGAAGGGGCGCTACAAGCAGATCTGGATCGACACGCCGCCGGCGCTCAATTTCTACACCTTGTCGGCACTGATCGCGGCCCAGCGCTGTCTGATTCCTTTCGACTGCGACGATTTCTCGCGCCAGGCATTGTACCGGCTGCTCGAGAACGTGGAGGAAATCAAGTCCGATCACAACAAGAAGCTGAAGATCGAAGGGATCATCGTCAACCAGTTTTCGGCCCGAGCCAAGCTACCGCAGCGGGTCGTCGACGAATTACTCGCCGAAAAGCTGCCGGTGCTGCCGCACTTCATATCAAGCTCGGTCAAGATCAAGGAAAGTCATGAGGCCGCCCGGCCGATGATCTACCTCGATCCCAGCCACAAGCTGAGCGGTGAGTATCGGAAGCTTTACAGGCATCTGGCAGGGTAGGAATGACCGAAGACCCGTCGCATTCATCGCGGCGACGGCGCTCCAGGCGCCGTACCGAAGCTTTCTGGCGCCGTTCCTCCTGGTTCGGCGTGATCGCGGTCTGCCTGCTGTTGGCCGGTGTCATCGGCTTGCGTCTGCTCAGCCATCTGGATAACGATCCAGCGGCTGACTTCCTGCCTGGCCAGGACGAGGCAGCGGTCGACTCCAGCGTGGCGGGACGGTTGCGCGAGGCCTTTGCCGAGCGCGATCTGGGCCGGATCCTGCTCGCCTGCCGCAGCGCCTGGGATGTGCGCTATAACCGCTTGCTGCAGCCGCAAGCGCTGGCGTGGCGGCCGGATCAGCTGGACTTCCATGTTGCCGAATCCGCCGACAGTTGGCGCCACTACTGGTGTCGGCAGAGCGGGGTCGGCCGCGGCGACCGCCACGACAGATCGGATTCGATCAGCGGGCGGCAGCCTCTGGCACTCGACCTGCTGCTGCATGAGCATGCCAAGGTACTGACCGAGCCCAGGCTACGCGCGGTCGAAATCCTGGGCGATGGCAACGGCGTGGTCGACTATCGGCTGCTCTGGCATGACGGGCTGCGCAGCGGACCGCAACGGCATCTACCCGCCGGCAGTTTTGACAGTCTGGTCGTGGACACCCGCCCGGCTGGCGCCGCTGTGGCGCTGGCGGACGAGGACAGCTTGCCGACGCAGCCATGATGGCCACACCGATTGCGAGCGACCTGTCCTTTTTCGAGCAACGACCGGCGCACCGGCGTGCCGTGATCGAGGCATGGCGGGCCAGCAGCGAGCCGATCTGCCTGGCGCTGGTGGTCGCCGCCCGCG
>JBGTIE010000778.1:0-5427 GCA_041745855.1 Lysobacterales bacterium
GGTGGCGGTGGTGGCGGCGACGCGACCAACGTCTCGGGCGCTGCAGCTTGATGAGTCTTCGGCACGCTCTGCGCGGAGACGACCATGGTCTCAGACGCAGCTGCCGGCTTCTGCGTACGTGCGGGGCTGGCTGGTGCGATAGCCGGCTTGCCGGTGGCCGTCGCATCCAGGGCCTCGAGCGCGGCGATCAGTTCGAGCGCATCGGCCGGGCGATCGGCTGCCTCCTTGGCGAGCAAGCGGTCGAGCAACGGCTGGAACCGTGCCAATCGCTCGGGCAGCCGTGGAATGGGGTCGATGAGGTGCTTGGCCGCGACCTGGAATGGATCTTCATGATCATAGGGACAGTGGCCCATGAGCATCTCGTAGAACACCACGCCGAGCGTGTAGAAGTCCGAACGTAGATCGACCGGTAGCGCCTGCACCTGTTCCGGGCTCATGTAGTGCGGGCTGCCGATGGACAGCTTGCTGTTCTGCTCGGCCGCCGATACCACGCCCGGATCGGCCAGCACCGCGCTGCCGTCGATCCTGAACATGATGTTGACCGGTTTGATGTCGCGGTGGGCGATGCCGTGGCGGTGACTGAACTCCAGCGCACCGGAAATCTCCCGCGCTACCCGCAATGCGGCGTCCGGGCCAAGCGGCTCCTTCAGTCGATCCCGCAAGGTGCCACCCGGAAGGTACTCGGTGGCGATGTAGGGATAGCCGGCGACCGAGCCGATGTCGAACACCGCCAGGATATTCGGGTGATTGAGTTGGGCTGCGCTCTTGCCTTCGTCAATGAAGCGCTTCTTGAAAGAAGGGTCGCGATAAAACTCGTCGCTGAGCACCTTCAGGGCCACCTGACGCGACAACGATTCCTGTTCCGCCAGATAAAGCTTGGAGCGCTTGCCTTCGCTGATCTGGCGCAGGATTCGATAACCGGGGATCTCAGGCAGGGACATTCAGGCGCTCGCAAGGATCATCACAGGAACGCATTAGACCGGCCTGCCCGCATGCAGCGCAAGTCTATCGCGGCGAATCAAGTCTTGAGCGGCACTCGCGCCGCCATTCACTGCGAGGTGCCGGCTAGCAGCCGTGATACTCGGCTGCTGCCGGCAGCCAGCCATCAGCGGGCCGAGGCCACCACCTGTCGGAATACACCGACAAAATCAGTCATGCGATAGGCGTCTTCCTTCTCCACCGTGTTGTAGAGGCGATCCACCAGCACGCGCAGTTGTTCGGCCTTGGCTTCATCCAGTCGGCCGGCGGTATCAAAGGCCACGATTACCGACTGCGCGGCCATCGCGGCCTGCTCGGCCGAGGCGAAATCGCGGAACTCGCCGTTCTCGGCGTCGCGCTGCATGCTGGCCAGAATCTGGCCCAGGCTGCTTTCGGCAAAATTGAAGCTGGCCACCGCCGCCAGTGAGGCGTCGAGGGTGCGCTTGAGCGTCTCGGCGGCCTGCATTGTTGCCGAGCGGCTTTGCGTGGTCGCCTGGTGCAGGGCCCTGGTCTGCTGTGCCAGACGGGCGGCCGCGCCGCTGTCGACCAGCGACAGGACGTGCCGGAACATGACCAGATTGGCGTCGTTCAGGCGCACCGCGCCCGGACCCAGGCCGGTGCCAGGGCGTGGACCCCACTGCTTGCCGGACATCACGCGATGGCAGGCGTGGCAATCGAACAAGACCAGCTCAGGGAAGATTCCGTGCCAGCCGGCCTGGTCGTCGGTGAGCATGTCGAGCAGGTTGTAAGCCGCCACGCCCTGCCCGATCGCCCAGTCGCGCGCGCCGTTGAACTCGCCCTTGCGCTCGACATAGTCCTCGTCAATCTCATAGTGCGGATTGAGCCAGGTGAATGTGTCCAGCTCAAAGGACAGCCGAGGATGACCGGCACCCATGATGCGATGGGTGATCATGCGGTCGCGGGTGCCCATGTGGCAGGACATGCACAGTTTGGCGCGCGCAACCGGTTCCTCGGTCGGGAACAGGCCCGCGGCCAGATTGTCGGCATGACTGGCGTCGCGGCTGGTATGTGATGCGATCCAGTTCTCCGAGCCGCCGTGGCAGGCTTCGCAGCCGACCCCGTCGGTCAACAGAAACTTGTCGCCGCGCTTGGCTTCTGGCGGATTGTCGGTGTGGCAATCCAGGCAGATCTTTGCGGTCGCCGCATTGGAAATGCCGAGATTGCGCGCGATGGCGCGCGATTCGGCATTGAGCAAGGTCTGGTACGACTTCGCGTGCGGGTCACTATCGGACCAGACGCTGTATTCGTTCTGCCAGACCGGCGAGTCCTTGAATGGCTGCGTGGCGCCATGACAGACGCTGCTGGCGCAACTGGCCACACCCAGATGCTGGTCAGCGTATATCTGATCCACGACGCTCTGCGCATGGACCAGTCCCGAAAGCACAAGTATCACCAACCCCATTACGAGGCGACTCATGGCCATCCCTTTCCCCGTCGGTTCGACACGCAGAGGCGCGGAGCGATTGTGCCATGCCCTAACGCGCAATGCAGCCCGTCCAGGCCAATCCAACAGAGCAAATTGCAGCCGATTGCGCGTTATCCAGCCCCATCCGCCAATTCCCGCCAGATCGGCGTGCCCTGCGAAAGCCCGGCCAGTTGGGTCAGCCGCGCCTCGAAATGCCCCAACTCCTCCGGCGTTGGCGCGACGATGCGGGTGGGCATGGCGCCGCCGGTCAGCTCCTGCAGGCTGCCTGTATAGCCGCCGTCCAGGGCCAGATCCAGCGCACTCTGGCCGGCGGTCAGCGCCAGATAGACATCGGCCAGCAACTCCGAATCAAGCAAGGCGCCGTGCAGGGTCCGGCCGGAGCCATCCACGTTGTAACGCCGGCACAGGGCATTGAGACTGTTGGGCTGACCTGGATGCTTCTGGCGCGCCAGCAGCAGTGAGTCGGTGACACTGAGGGTGCTGCTGAAGGCCGGCGCGGCCGGGTCGATTCGAGCGTACTCGCTGTCCAGAAAGCCCAGATCGAAGGGCGCGTTGTGGATGATGACCTCCGCACCGTTCAGGAACACCCGCAGACGATCGGCAATGTCGCCGAAACGCGGTTTGTCGGCAAGGAACTCGGTGGTCAGTCCGTGCACCTGCAGCGCACCCTCGTCGCTGTCCCGATCCGGGTTCAGATAGGCCTGGAAAGTGCGGCCGGTACGGCGCCGTTCGACGATTTCCACGCAGCCCACTTCGACGATGCGATGCCCCGTGCGAGGGTCGTTGCCGGTGGTCTCGGTGTCCAGGATGACCCAGCGCATCAACGGGTTCCTGCCGGAGCTCCGCGGCGCCCGCTCTCGAGCGCTTCACGGGCGAGCGCATCTGCCCGCTCATTGCCCGGATCGCCGGCGTGTCCGCGCACCCAGACCAGTTGCAGCTGATGCGGCTGGGCAGCGGCCTCCAGCCGCAGCCACAGGTCCTGGTTCTTCACCGGCGCACCGGCGGCGGTACGAAACTGGCGCCGACGCCATTGCGGCAACCACTGCTCGAGGCCCTGCTTGACGTACTGGGAATCGGTGTGCAGCCGCACCCGGCAGGGACGATGCAGCGCCTCCAGCGCCGCGATCGCGGCCATCAACTCCATCCGGTTGTTGGTCGTGTCGGTCTCGTGCCCGCTGAGCACCCGCTCACGCTCGCCGTTGGCCAGTACCGCCGCCCAGCCGCCCGGACCCGGATTGCCGGAGCAGGCCCCGTCGGTGTAGATCGTCACTTCCATGTCCACCTGTCCATATCAAACCCCTGATACACCAGGCAATGGCAGCGCCACCCGGCGCGCCTTTATCGGTTGCAAGGGTGCGTTGGCCGCGTCCTGTTCGCTGCAGATGAAATCGATGCGCAGGCTGGCCGCACTTGCAGCCTGCCAATGGCGCTGCCACAACGGCAGCTCGGCCAGATCCTTGCTCACGGCCTTCGCGCCAATCCCATGAAAGATCATCCAGCCGGTGTGCCGCAGCCATCGCTCGCGTTCCCAACGGCGCAGCTGGGCCAGCAATCGCCACCGCTGTCGGATGCTTCTATTACTGCCTCGGCTGTCGATCAGCACCAGCCGCCCACCGGGCCGGATGCATGGCAACCATTCCCCCAGCAGGCTGTGCAGGCTGCCACTGACATGATGCAGAACCAGGCCGTCCAGCGCGGCGCGCTGTATTGGTGGTGCGTACAGGCGGCCGCGCCACGCGCCTGCGGTGTGACTGGCGCTGGTCAGGTCGACCACCAGGACCCGCCCAGGCAATTCGGCCGCGGCAATGTCCGGCCCGCCGCAGAGCATCAGCCACGCTTCACCCGGGCGACGGACCAGGTCGGCCAGACTGGCCAACTCGGCCGCAATCAACATCTCCTGCAAGACTTCGGTCCCCCGCTGGGTCCCGGTCGCCAACATGGCGGGGATGGGGAGGATGATAACCCGGGCGGCTGGACGTGCATGGCTGCTGCTCTTTAATCGGGGCGAATACAGGTGTCGCCCAGAGGGCCTGGATTATCCAAGAGCCCCTCGGGGTCGGGGTCGGAATCGGTATCGGAATCGATCTGTTGTTCGGCGTACCCGGCCTCCTCCACGCAAACCGTGTAGCCACACGGCCCCCGCTTCGTCAGCATCGTCTCGGTCCAGTCGAGTGCGGCGGGTATGCTCAGCCGTCGTACTTGATGGCTGCCCGGTACAGGCAAGTCGCTCGTGGTCAAAACCCATGTCGGTGCCCGTGAAATCCGATGCCGATTCCGATTCCGACCCCGACCCCGACTTCACTCGTTTGACTCGAGCCGGTTTGACCAACCCCGCCCGCTTTGCCAGCATGCGCCCCTGCGGCCGCACGGCCGGCGCGTCCAAAAGGGGAAATGATGCAACTGCAGCCGGTAGCGGCCCTGAGCGACAACTATGTCTGGCTGGCCTCCACCGCCGACAGGCTGGCCGTGGTCGATCCGGGCGAGGCCGCGCCGGTGTTCGCCGCGCTGGACGCGCTCGATCGTGCTCCGACCGCCCTGTTGCTGACCCATCACCATCCCGACCATATCGGCGGCGTCGGGGCGATCCTCCAGCGCTGGCCGCAGTTGCCGGTTTATGCGCCAAGAGACGAACGCATCCCCCTGGCCACCCGGCGGGTGGATGACGGCGAACGCATCGAGGCCGGTCTGCCGTGCCCCTTCGAAGTCATCGCGGTGCCGGGACACACCCTCAGCCATGTCGCATTCCATGCCCCGGACACCGCTGTGCTGTTCAGTGGCGACACCTTGTTCAGCCTGGGCTGTGGCCGCCTGTTTGAAGGCACACCGGCGCAGATGCACGCTTCACTGACACGTCTGGCCGGGCTGCCGGCGAGCACGAGGGTCTGCTGCGGGCACGAATACACGATGGCCAATCTGCGCTTCGCCCGCGCGCTGCTGCCCGATGACCCGGACCTGGCCGCCTACGAGCCGGTGCTGGCCCGCTGGCACGCCGAGGGCCGGCC
>JBGTIE010000779.1:0-10428 GCA_041745855.1 Lysobacterales bacterium
CGCCGCCGCGACGAAGGCCGCCGCGGTCGACACATTGAACAGGCTGGCGCCATCGCCGCCGGTACCGACGATATCGAGCAGCCCGTCGCCCGACCACGGCACCGGCTTGGCCAGCGAGCGCATCACCCGCGCAGCAGCGGCAATCTCGGTCACCGTTTCGCCCTTCATCCGCAACGCGACCAGGAAGGCGGCCAGCTGCAGCGGCTCGGCCTGACCGGCCATGATCAGCCGCATCGCCGCGTCCATCTGCGTGCCGCTCAGATGCGTGCCCTCGACCAGCGCGGGCAGGTAATCGCTCAAAGGTGGGCTCAGTGAATCACTCATGCTCATGCGATGGCCTGCAGCGATGGCTGGGTCTGATCGAGGAAATTCTGCAGCAGGCGCTTGCCGGTCAGGGTCAGGATCGATTCGGGATGGAACTGGACCCCCTCGATCGCCAGTTCGCGATGGCACAAGCCCATGATCTCGTCCTGACTGCCATCGGCTTGCGCAGTCCAGGCGGTGACTTCCAGACAGTCCGGCAGGCTCTCGGCGGCCACAATCAGCGAGTGGTAACGGGTCGCTTGTAGCGGTGACTCCAGCCCGGCGAACACACCCGCGCCAGCGTGGTGGATCGGCGATGTCTTGCCATGCATGACCTGCCGCGCCCGCACCACCTCGCCACCGAAGGCCTGGCCGATGGCCTGATGCCCCAGACAGACGCCAAGAATCGGAATTTGACCACCCAGTTCACTCACCACCGCCAGCGAGATTCCCGCCTCATTTGGCGTGCACGGCCCCGGTGAGATCACGATCTGCGCCGGCCGCAGCGCCCGGATATGCTCGACCGTGATCGCGTCGTTGCGAAACACCCGCACATCAGCGCCCAACTCGGCCAGATACTGGACAAGGTTGTAGGTAAAGCTGTCGTAGTTGTCGATCATCAGCAGCATGCGGCAGCCATCCGTGCAGCGCCGGGATGCAAGCGCTGCGGCGCCCGCCCGGATCAAGGGGCCGCGATTGTACGGCAAGGGGTGTCGTCGTGAATGATTGGGCGGGGCACGTTTAGCAGGCGGCTCTGATGGGGCTTCGGAGTCGGGAGTCGGGAGTCGGGAGTACGCATCGTGGAGCGGTTCGCGGTTGCTGTTGCGGTAAGGCCGAGAGTCCGCTCGGGCGAGACCTGCTGCTTTGGTTTGGCTTTGAGTCTCTTGCTCCTACCCAACTCCCGACTCCCAACTCCCGACTGAGAGATTCTGAGACTCTAACAGCTATAATTATGCCTGTTAACAAACTATCAGAACGTCAATAGCCACTACAGTGTCATTCATAACCGCCACCACCGAAGAAATCCTTGCCACCCTCGGCGCCCGCGTGCGCGCTCAACGGCTGGCCCAGGATCTCCCCCAGAGCGAGCTGGCGACGATGGCGGGTCTGTCGCTGGGCGCGCTGCGCAAGCTCGAACGCGACGGCCGGTGCTCGCTGGAGACGCTGATCCGCGTAGCCCAGGCACTCGGGTTGACCGACGAATTGGCTGCCCTGTTCGTACCCAAACGGCATTCCATCGCCGAGATGGCACGGGTCGCCCGGGCCAACCAGCGCCAGCGCGCGCCAAGGCGTCCGCGGACGTGAAAGTCCTTGCCGTTCACTACTGCGGTTGGGGCGAGGATTGGCCGCTGGGACGGCTAGCCGATGACGGCACAGTTCTGCTCTTCGAGTATTCGGCCGAGGCGCTGACGCAGGGTCTGGAGCTGTCGCCGCTGCATTTGAGGCTGAAGGCGCAGGCCTACGGCGGCTTTCCCGACTACCTGTCCAGGCTGCCGGGCCTGATCGCCGATGCGCTGCCCGATGGCTGGGGCATGCTGCTGATGGATCGGCTGTTCCGCCAGCAAGGCATTCGCCATCCCGGTCCGCTGGATCGGCTCGCCTTCATCGGTGATCGCGCACTCGGCGCGCTGCGTTTCGCCCCGCCGACGGATCTGGGCACATCGGAGCTCGACTGGAATTTGCTCGCGCTTGCCGAGGAGAGCGCACGAGTGCTGGCGGGCGAGGGCAGCGACGTCCTGCGCGAGCTGGTCCTGACCGGCGGTTCCCCACAGGGCGCGCGGCCCAAGGCGCTGCTGCGCTACGACCCCGGCACAGGCGCCGTCAGCACCGGAACCGACGCACCTGGCGCACCCTGGCTGGCGAAGTTCCCGGCGATTGGAGAACACAAGGAGGTCTGCGCCATCGAGCACCTCTACGCCGAGCTGGCGATAGCGTGCGGGCTGGAGATGCCGGAGTGCGCGCATTTCGATCTGGGCCCGAAGCACGCCGCCTTCGCGCTGGCGCGCTTCGACCGTGAGGCCGGCAAGCGCGTGCCGATCCACAGTCTGGCCGGCTTGCTGCACGCCGATTTCCGGCGGCCTGGCAGCGTCGATTATGTTGCCTTCCTCCGCGCCACTCGCGCCCTGACCCGCGATCAGCGCGAGGTAAACAAGGCCTACGCGCGCGCCGTCTTCAACGCCATTTTCCGCAACCGCGACGACCATCCGAAGAACCTGGCCTACCGCCTCGGACCCGATCGCCGCTGGCGCCTGGCACCGGCCTTTGACCTGAGCTACAGCGACGGACCCGGCGGCGAGCACAGCATGGACTACGTCGGCGAGGGCGCAAACGTGCGGCGCGAGCATTTGTTACGGCTGGCGACGGAGTCAAGCGTGGCGCCAATCATGGCAAAAGAGACGATCGATCGCATCGCCATCGTCGCAGCGGGCTTCGCCCAGCGCGCAACCGACTACCCGATCCGCCGTGCCACCGTGCGGCGCATCGCCGCGGTCATTGCGCAATGTCGCGAGTTGGCGCTGGCGGGGTGAAGCGGAGTCGCTGGTCTACAACCAACAAACGGAACCCCGAGTTGCACTCGGGCAAGAAGCAACAAACGGAACCCCGAGCTGCACTCGGGCACCGAAGCAACAAACGGAACCCCGAGTTGCACTCGGGCAACCAAGCCGCAAAGGGAACCCCGAGTTGCACTCGGGCAACGAAGCAGCAAACGGAACCCCGAGTTGCACTCGGGCCACCAAGCCGCAAACGGAACCCCGAGTTGTACTCGGGCAACGAAGCAACCAGTCCCAAACGCACCTCAGACCACCAACCGCCGATGCCCACCACCCCTCGTCATTGAGAGACCCCTTTTTCGGCCCGAAAATGCGCACGGGCCATGAACCCTCGTCATCGCGAGACCCCTTTTCCGGCCCGTTGTGCACACGGGCCATGAACCCTCGTCATTGCGAGGGAGCCAAAGCGACCGCGGCAATCCAGCGCTCTTACGCTTTTCACGTACAAGATCCCTGGTTCGCCGCGGTCGCAGGCTCCCTCGCGATGACGGGGGTGTGTGGTCTGCGAGCCCATCGGACGATGTTTCCTTCGCAATGACGAAGCCACCACCCCACTCATCGCCCCCAGCCACCACCCCACACGCACTACAATGACCCCCAACGGCCGCATCCGGTCGATGCCATCAAGAGCGTCCCCATGCGCCGAACAATTACCGTGGGTGTGCTAGCCCTGACCCTCACCGCCTGCACCGACACCACCGAGGAGACCGCAACCATGTCCGCCGACAGTGGCAGCACCCCGTCCGCCACCTCGCCCGAAGCGCTGTCGGCCAATCCCTTCATGGCGCCCAGCTCGCTCTATCTGCTGGCGCCGGCCTTCGACCAGATCCGCGACGAGCACTATCTGCCGGCCTTTGAAAAGGGCATGCAGCTGCACTACGAACAGGTGCGCGCGATCGCCGACAGCCCCGAGTCGCCCACCTTCACCAACACCATCGAGGCGCTGGAGCGTTCCGGTGCGGTGTTGTTCCGGGTCAGCAAGGTCTTCTTCAACCTGACCGAATCGACCACCAGCGAGCGGTTGCAGGAAATCCAGGCCGAGATCGCGCCGAAGCTGGCGCAGCATTCCGACGGCATCTATCTGGACGGGCCGCTGTTTGCCCGTGTCAAAACGCTGTATGACCAGCGCGACACACTCGATCTGGACCCCGAATCGGCCCGGTTGCTCGATCGTTACCACACGATGTTCATCCGCGCCGGCGCCCAACTCGACGACGACGCCAAGACGAAACTGATGGCGCTCAATGAGGAACAAAGCAAGCTCACCACCCAGTTCCAGGACAACCTGCTGAAGGACACCAACGCCTCGGCGGTGCTGGTCGATGGCGTCGAAGCACTCGCCGGTCTGGATGCCAGTGCGATCTCATCAGCAGCCGAGGCGGCCAAGGGCATGGGGCACGACGGCATGTACGCGCTCACCCTGCAGCTGCCCAGCTCGCAGGGCGTGCTCGCCTCGCTGGAGGATCGCGAGCTGCGCAAACTGGTGTTCGAGGCCTCCACCAACCGCGGCGACAACGACAACGAATTCGACAACAAGGCCATCGTGCGCCGGCTGGCCCAGCTGCGCGCAGAACGCGCCGCGCTGCTCGGTTATCCCGACCACGCCAGTTTTGTATTGGCCGACCAGATGGCCGCCACGCCCGCGGCCGTCAACCAGATGCTCGGCGAGCTGGCGCCGCAGATCCTGAGCAAGGCCAAGGCCGAAGCCACCGCGATGCAGGCCTGGATCGACGAGCAGGGCATCGAGTTGACGCTGGAGCCGTGGGACTGGGCCTTCTACGCCGAGAAGCTGCGCAAGGCACGCTATGACCTCGACGAAGGCCAGATCCGCCCCTATTTCGAGATCAATCGCGTGATCGAGGACGGCATGTTCATGATGGCGCGCGAGCTGTACGGGATCAGCTTCCAGGAGCGCACCGATCTGCCGGTCTACCACCCCGACGTGCGCGTGTACGAAGTCAGAGAAGACGACGGCAGCACGCTGGGCCTGTTCTACGTCGATTACTTCGCCCGCCCCAGCAAACGCGGCGGCGCCTGGATGGACAGCTTCGTCGACCAGGCCGAGCTGCTCGGCACCAAGGCAGTCGTGCTCAACGTGATGAATATCCCCAAGCCAGCCGAAGGCGAACCGGCCCTGCTGAGCTTCGATGAAGTCAACACGCTGTTCCACGAGTTCGGCCACGCCGCCCACGGCTTGTTCAGCCAGGTGCGCTATCCGATGCTGTCAGGCACCAACGTCCCGCGCGATTTCGTCGAGTTCCCGTCCCAGTTCCACGAGGATTTCGCCCTCGACGAGCGCGTCCTGGCGAGCTACGCCAGACACCACGAAAGCGGCGAGCCGATGCCCGCCGATCTGGTCGCCAAGATCCAGGCCGCCCGCCACTACGGCCAGGGCTACGCCTCGCTCGAATACATCGCCGCGGCCATGCTCGACATGCGCTGGCACAGCCTGGCCCCGGCCAATGCCGACCAGAGCGACGTCATCGGCTTCGAGTTCGCCGCGCTGAAGGCCGACGGCGTCGCCTACATGCTGATCCCGCCACGCTACCGCAGCACCTACTTCGCCCACATCTGGCCCGGCGGCTATTCGGCCGGCTACTACGCCTACCTGTGGAGCGAAGTCCTCGCCGCCGACGCTTTCGCCCACGTCTACGAGAAAGGCGGCATGACCGCCGAGAACGGCCAGCACTTCCGCGACACGATCCTGTCCAAAGGCCTCAGCAAGGACCCGATGCAGCTCTACATAGACTTCCGCGGCGAAGAGCCCGGCATCGACGCGCTGCTGGTTCGCCGGGGGCTGAAGGAGTAGGGGGAAACCAACAAGTCACGGATTCGTCTGAGGAGCCTTCCAGCTTGGTGGGGACATTTTTCGAGAAGCCTTCTTGACATGAAACGGCACTGGATTCTACTGCTTCTTGGAACTGCACTGCCGCGCCTCGCCTTGGCGAATGTGATATTCCCGGCATTCGCTGCGCCGTTCTTTGTTCAGTTCTTCTTTCCAATCATTCTCGCCACGGTGGTTCTGGTTGAGGTCTTGGTTTGCCGCTATCATTGGCGGGAACTGACAGCAATGACCGCCCTGCTATTGGTTTGTTTATCGAACCTGGTATCTTGGATTGTTGGTGTTATGGTTGTGTCCTTTGTCTTTCCCCATGGGCTGGAGACTGGGGCCACCGGTCGCACTGGCCCCGGGAATTTGTTTGAGATTTTTCTTTGGGCTAGCCTCCCCGTTGCATTTCTCTTGAGTGCGCTGATTGAAGGCTACATATTTTGGAGGTTTCGCCGCAAAATGGAGTTGTCTCGTCCGTTCCTGGTTTCGTTTCGAGCCAACGGTGTCAGTTATCTGTTCATTGCGGCCCTTTTCGTGTGGTTTGTCCCAGGTGAGTTTTGAGCTCCTGCGCTGGTGGCGCGCAGCCGAAGCTGAACAAACCGTATCTGATGTCTGGTCGATCCCAGGCGCCTACCGCATTCGTAGGCCGGTCCCTCGCGCCCGCCAAGCCTCGACCTTCGCCCCGCAACAGCCAGCGCGAGGCGGCCGGCGCTCTTGCGCCCCTCGCCACGCGCACCCTGACCTTAAGCTATGCATATAGTATGTGCATACTTACCCATCGAGACAGCAACCTACCATGCGCAATGAATTCGACTTCAGCAAGGGAAAGCGAGGGGCAATAATCGCATCGCCCGGAAAGACGCGGATCACGATCATGCTGGACAACGATGTGATCGAGCATTTCCGACAGCGCGCCGAGGCAGCAGGTAGCGGGTATCAGACCGAGATCAATCGCATCCTGCGCGAGCACATGGCCAGCAACGGTCAGGTGTTGACACTCGAAGCCTTGCGCGGGTCATCCGTGAAGAGCTTGATGCCGCGTAGGACTCACCTGAGCGCCGAATCGTCAACCTGAGAGCGCCGCCACCTTTGGACTGCGGCGCTCCGCGCCGCTTTGGATGCTCTTCACGCTTCGCTGCGCGCCCAAATCGCGGCCTCCGTAGGCCCGTCCCTCGCGCCCGCCAAGCCTCGATTTTCGCCCCACAACAGCCAGCGCGAGGCGGCCGGTGCTCTTGCGTCCTTCGCCGATCGTTTGCGTGATCCCCCAACCTCCTGTAGAAACCGCGCAGTGATTCAGACAGCTCCACGAGTGCCTGTGCATCTCCCCTACAATTGCGCGCAGCAGTTGTTCAGCGACAACAAGGACAAGTAATGAAGTGCCTTTCCATACCGATTCTGCTCGTACTTCCTCTCATCGCAGCAGCTGAGGTAGAGCCGGAATGGTCGTTTTTTCCTGGGTACTATTCACCCGGAAAGAATGGGATCGTCATCGCGGATATTGATAATGACGGGCATATGGAGGCAATCATTACCGGAAACTCTTCAGGAGGGTTTGATACCGGTCCGAACAACCATCTGGCGACCTTAAAGTACGTCGGAGACAGGTTTCTGACGACATCATTGCTACCCGTTTCTGGAACATTTTCCGGCCGATTACAAGCGGTTGCTGGAACCGGTGGGGAGAGCGCCGTGGTCGCTGCCATGACCAACGACATGACCGGTGAAACCGATATTGTTACCTTTAGCGGTCACCCTCTCCGAGAGATAAGGCGCGTTTCAGCCCCCGCCTACTTCGCCTTGTACCAGATCGCCGATGTTGACGGTGACGGAGAACTGGAAGCCCTCGGCCTCGACCACTGGCTTCCCTTCTACTCGGAGGGCGCTCCCACGTTACTGAAGCTATCCACAGGAGCAATTGAGTGGGCCGGAGAACAGCCAGCGGAGTATATTGGTGCCGGCCAGCTAGACGGTGATCCGTCTCTCGAGATCGTCTTGGGTAACAGCGGTACCGCGGGGCGAATACTGGATGGCTCAACACGCGTTCAGCAGTGGTCATATCCAGACGGGTTCAACGGCTGGCCTGTCTTCGGGAACTTCAGGGGTACTGCCGAGCATCTGGAGTTCGCGGTTGTCGAGCCGTGGGGTCCTACAAAAATATACGTTACCCATCCAATATTCTCACCTGTTGATGAAATCGATACTGGCCAAGTAGGCGCTCACTCGATTACCGACGTGAACAACGACGGTATTGATGATCTTGTTATCGGACAGGGTCAATGGGGCAGCGTCGCCGTTTATTCGATGGACAATGGACAACTGCTCCACTCCCACGAAAACCCGGAATATGGTGTAAGTGCCGTGGCGGCTGCGGATCTTGACGGATTTCCCGGAATGGAGCTTATCTATGGCGCAGGTTTGTTGAGCTCCAGTGATCTACTTCGCGTATTGGACGCGTCATCAGGCGACGTCAAGTATGACTCGTACGACGAAGGTGGTCCACATTCCAGTATTCTTTTATCGGACCTGGATGGCGACGGTTCTGTCAGGGTCATATTCGCAACGGACCAGTCCAATTTTTCAATTCCGGGCCCAAGCCTGATCGTACTCGATTCGGAGACAGGGCTCGAACTGAGAAGACGGGTCAATGTGTTTGATCGCGGCAACAGCGCTGGAATCTCTCTTCGTGACACAGACCTCGAGGGTGACGGCGCCAGAGAAATTATTGTTGGTTCCGGCAGATCCGTTACAGCCGAAGTGGCGGTCATTGATGGTCAGACTCTGGAAGACCGTTGGCGAGTGCAGTTAAACGATACAACTCAGTACGTTTCCGCTATGGAGCTTATCCGACTGAACGGTGATGAAATTGACGACATAGTAGTTGCCACTGGCGAGCGTATTCACATCCTCGATGGATTGACCGGTGCACAGTTGTTCCGATCAGTTTCGTTCAGCCAGACTTTCTTTCCGACGCTCGCAGTCGGAAATACCGATGCTGATCCACAGCATGAGGTATCTCTCAGCACGGGCGAGAATATCTTCATCATTGATCCTGTCACCGGGTTGGTAGAGAGTGCTTTTTCAACGCAGGGAACAGTTATTGGTCAGAGAATCGAGAGCAATGGTGGGGTTTGTAGCCTGGTTGCAGTATTTCAAGATCGACTTGAGCGATTGGAATGCTCCAGCGGCGCAGTCAACTCGAGCCTGGATTTCGGTCGGGACGTAATCTATGTTGGATTCCCTACAGACTCTCACGGTCCATTGGTGTTGTCTGACGTTCGGCATTTAATTCGTCGCGAGAATGGTGTAGACCTAGCTGTGAGTTCGATGTTCGACATTTCCATTGGTGTACGGAACCGCGGTGTTGTCACGAGTCTGGCGGGCAATGAGATCGAGGTCTTTACCGGCGGGATGCACGGCGTGCATCGACTCGTCCTACCTGAGGAGGAGTCGATGTTTGAGAGCGGCTTCGAGTCAGATTTAAACTCCCGGCGGATGGCGAGTGAGCGCCAGCCTCAGTAGGTTTTCTCACTACCGAGATGTGTTGCTGAGCGCGTGCCGATCGCGCCATCCGCGTATGGTTGGCCACACGTTGGGGGCGACATGTTGCGTGATTCCTGTGTTTGCGCTATCCAGAAAGTTAACGTAACCCGCGAGAATTCCACGCGCGTTTTTTGACCATCCTGCTGTTCCTGCCATCGATCCTGCAAGCCGAAGTTCGACCACAGCCAGGCCTTGATGCGCTCGGCCTGCTGCGCCTCGGTCATCTTGGCTCAGGGGAAGTGCCGGTTCCAGCGTTCGGCGATCTGCTAGAGCCAAGAGCGGCAGCAAGCTGCCAAGAGCAGAGCGGTAGCAAGCTACCGCACTCCATATTTGCTCATCGCCGAGTAGGCCAGCACCCGCACCGCGTAGATCTGCGCCAGCTCGTTGATCCGCTCGACAATCAGCCGCGACGGTGATCGAAGTTGCGTCCAGACAGTTTGTCGAGGGTATCTGCGCTCTTTGCTGTGACTCCCGACTCCCAACTCCCGACTCCCGACCAAAAGGCTTAAGTCCGGCCGAAACTCCGGAGCCAGACAGCCTCCGCTCGAAGCGGCTCTTCAGCCCGCCAACGCCAGATCGTGCAGCAGCGCACCGAGGAAGCGCGCCGCTTCGCCGCCGGTGCAGGCGCGGTGATCGAAGCACAGGCTCAGCGGAATGACACGGTGCGATTCGATGCCGCCCATGACCGGCGTGGCCTGATGGCGCAGCTTGCCCGCGGCCAGGATCGCAACGCACGGCGGGACCAGGATCGGGGTCGCGTAGCGGCCTGCGTACATGCCGAAGTTGCTCAGCATGATCGTGTAGTCGCGCAGCTGTTCCGGCGGCACCTGGCGCAGCCGTACCTGTTCACGAATGCGTTCGATGCGGGCGCGAAGCGTCGCTGGCTCGGCCACCTGGCAATCGCGCACGGCCGGTACGAACAACCCATCTTCGGTATCCACCGCCAGACCGACGTCGACGCGGTCGAACAGGCTGCGCTCACCCTTGGCGCCATCGAAATGGGCATTGAGCGCCGGCGCCTGACGGCTGGCGTGGACGATGGCGCGGATCAGCCGCAGCGTTATGTCCTGACCGGGCGTCCACAGATGAATGTCGGCGTCATCAAATAGCGTCGTCGGCACGACCTGCGCGTGCGCCTCGGCCAGGGTGCGGGCCATGTTGCGCCGCACGCCGCGCAAGGGCTCGATCCGACCGGTCAGCGGC
>JBGTIE010000780.1:0-17416 GCA_041745855.1 Lysobacterales bacterium
CGAGGGACAACAGTGTCAGCCAGTCGAGACCATCACTGTTGGTGAGGACCTTGAAGGACGGATCCAACGCAACCCAGGCGTCGCCCTGCCGATGCCGTGCACCGCGTGATGGCACCAGATCGATCCACGCTTCCACCCAGATATGTTCCAGCCGCAGGCGGTCGATGCCACCGCCGGCGGTGACCACCTCAAACGGGACGCCGCCTTCGGTCAGCAACTCGGTGACCGCCTCGATCCGCTCCACCCCGAACCACGAAATGAGCTGGCTACGCTCAACTTCGATGTGTCCCACCACGTAGCGAGCAGGGGCGCGTGAATTTCGTGGCGTGCCGATGGAGGAGCCGCGAGCCCTTTGGACTGGCAGTGCCTATCTGAGTCGCAACATCAGCCCGGAAAGGTCTCCGCAAAGAATGCCGCGAGCACGATGATGGCACCTGCCCAGATCTTGCCGGCAAGCTCCTGCACTCGCTTGAACTGTTCGTACTGATCCGGATTGCCGTACTTTCGAAACAGCACGACGTGCTCGTAAAAGAAGAATAGTGGCACTCCCACGACCCAAATGGCAGAGACCAAAATTGCCACATCGCGTTCATTCTCCCCGCACTGGGAAATCATGAACGCCGATAGAAGAAATACGACAAACATCAGAATCCCGAACGCCAACACTTTGTTGCCGACATTGCCTCGGTAGACGTTCGATAGGGCATTAGGATCGTCGCTCATTAATACTTCTCCATCATCTTGCACTACCGCTATCACTGGCAAAGGCATCCTGTGCATCAAGTTGAGGCAAGACCGCAACGAGCAGTTGCTTTTTGAACAAGGCCCTCTATTTTTTCCCTGACCTGGTCTGGATTGTCTTGAATGCGACCGACCATCTCGCGCAGCACGTGAGGCGAAAACACATAGCACTCGACCGCAGAATCAGCACCTCGGTTACCCGCAGAACCATTTCGGCCTGAACTCCCTGCCTGCGCGTTTGACTGGCTGCCGCCAAGACCCACGCAGCCTCGGCCTCCCTGACCGCCCGGTCCACCAGCGCCCCCCGAACCACCACTACCGCCGCGCGACGTAACTGTCGGCTTTCCATGTGTTGCGGTCAACACACGCGCAAGGCCAGCATCGCCGCCATTCCCTCCATTCCCTCCGGCTTTGCCATTCCCCCCACCAGCCGCCCCCCTGTAACGCCCGAAACCGTCACACCGCCCGTTCCGTCCGTTGCTCCCTCTATCTCCGTCTGCACCACGTGCACCATCGCCCCCACTTACATCGATATGGAGCACCGATGCATCAGATGTTACGACCAAGAGCGTTCCGCCTTTCGCGCCGCTCTGTCCACCAGAACTGCCCGGCTTGCCCGAAAAGTCCACCCGCCCGCCGGTTACTCGGCGTGCAATGATGATTGCGTCGGTACCTCGCAACGAGGCGGTGGCTCCCAACTCCAGGGCATCTGCCACCAGAATGGCCCCTGCCTCAATGTTTGCAGTCCCATCTTTCAGAACGATCTTGGGCGCAACTACCATCCCCCCAAGCGACTCACCGTTCTCAAGGTTCCTGAGCTGCCCCCTCTCAACCCACGGTGCAGCAAGCTCTGACTCAGTTGAAACCTTATTTAGGTAGTCTAGAAGTGCGATCCCGCCGGCAGTCAACCCGACCAGCGTAGCCAATAAACCGATCAGCGTGAGTGTACGCTCAACAAACGCCTTGATTGACCACTTCCTTCGTGAGCTGACGGCTTCCGATGTCATTGCTGGCTCCAGTTATAGTGGCTGATGCGATAGCACAGCGAAGCGTTCGCGCACACTCGCGAAAAACTGCTCATCGCCCTCTTCACAAATTTGAAGCCAATCATTGTCGGTCAACGGTCGGTAGTTGGACAATCGAGCCGCGAAGTGTTGTCCGAACGGCACCCCAACCTGAATTGTCATGAAGCGCGCAGGTTGACGCGCAGCCAACATGAAGTCTCTGGCCTCAGCCAATATGACGAGATCGGTGCTCGTATTCGCTTTAAATCTATTTCTAATCTCGCAGATCAGTTCCGGTGGGGTCCCCTCTGGGAATACCATCCCGAGCCCACCTGCGGTCAATCCAGGATGCGTCGCAGACCGCTCCGCAAGGGCCACTGGTGTCCTCAACTCCTCAATCGCTTTTTTTAACCTATCTCGCCCTCTCCGTATTGGAACGACGACTTCAACTGGCCAAAATGCGTTGATCACAGAAGCGCAAGGAGCCGATTCAGCATTCGACCAGCGCTTTGGGACTTGTGCGGAGGCACCATCCGCACAGTATTTGGGATCAGAGGCAGTAGACGTAATAACAAGTGCAGTCTGAAGGGCACCTACGCGCGCGTCCACCGCGAGACGATCTGTATTGCTGTGAACTAGGTCTAACTCGCTACGCAGAGACTCTACTTCTTCCCTGAGCGCTTCAATAGCGACCCATTGTTCTGCCGCGCTATCAGTTTCCGAGGAGCCTCCATCACGGCTCAGTGTTTGCTCGTGCCAGAGCCCAAATGCTATGAGAGCTGCTCCCACCAGAGAGAGCAGACCGCGAATCCATTTACTCTGGACTTGCATCCGGAGTTCTCCATTCGTCCACAGGAGAACGCCGGTAGCGCCAGCCAGCAAGCCCAGCAAGCCTGCGATAACCAAGAACGTGGCCGGAGCGTTCATTCAAGACTCCGCGCGAAAGCACGTGCTCTTCGTAGCGCGATCATGCCATTCATTTTGACCCTCCCAGCGCCCAACTTAGGTGCGACGGCCCCTTGGCAGGCCTGGTCACTAGTGCTCTCGGCGATGAAGTGTCGCGAGAAGGCGAAATCTCTCACCAGCCGAACAATTGCTTCAAGCTGTCGGAGTCCGAGCTTCTAAGGCTCGGACCCGGTGAGGAAGCGGCCAAATATGCCCATCTATCGATCGCAGGTCCACGGTCGCCGAGGCGCGCCACGATTCTTCCTGCCCACAACTGCAAACCTGCCGTACTATCCCTGAGCTTGTCATTCGCCCCGGGGGTAGCCATGTCGCCGCTGAGTAGAGTGCTGGACCGCTTCCGGCTGGAGGTGCCGTCCGAGCGGCAGAGGGCCAACTACGTCGAGCGCCTGGTCAAGACATTCCATATCGCTGGGCCGTTTCACCGGTACGCCAGCGAGGTCTGCCGTTGGGAGCACAAGGCCCGGGCGTCCCAAGCTCACATGGCCAATGGCGGCCCCGACACCATCCTGAGCGCGAGATGCTGAACCCGTCGCCGGCACCAATACACTCGTCGCCTCCGGCGCTCACCCCCCACCAAGCCCAATACGTCGCCTGGCTACTCACCCGACGCGCGGCGGGTGACAGTGTCGAGGCGCTTGCGTCGACGCTGGTCGATGCGCAGGTCGATCTGAACCCGCATCAGGTCGAGGCGGCGCTGTTCGCCTGCCGGAATCCGCTGTCTCGGGGTGTGGTGCTGGCTGATGAGGTGGGCCTGGGGAAGACCATCGAGGCTGGGCTGGTCATCTCTCAGCGGTGGGCGGAACGTCGCCGGCGGATTCTGATCATTGTGCCTGCCAACTTGCGCAAGCAGTGGCATCAGGAGTTGCAGGACAAGTTCGGCCTCCAGAGCCTGATTCTCGAGGCCAAGAGCTACAACGCGCTGCGGAAGGCCGGTGTGGCCAATCCGCTGGATTATGTCGACGGCCCTGTCATCTGCTCGTACCAGTTCGCAAAGGGCAAGGCTGCGGATGTCAGTGCGATCGCCTGGGACCTGGTCGTGCTGGACGAGGCGCACCGCCTCCGTAACGTCTACAAGACTGGCAACGTCATCGCCAAGGCTTTGCGCGACGCGCTCGCGCACGTTCACGCCAAGATCTTGCTCACCGCAACGCCGCTACAGAACTCCTTGCTGGAGCTCTACGGTCTGATCAGCTTCATCGATGATCGTGTCTTTGGCGATCTTGAGAGCTTCCGCGGTCAGTTCGGGACGCAGTTGCGCAGCGCGTCGCTTGGCGATCTGCGCCAACGAATCGCACCCATCTGCCAACGAACTTTGCGTCGGCAGGTCCAGCCCTACGTCTCCTACACCAGCCGCCGCGCCATGGTGCAGGACTTCACGCCCAGCGAAGACGAGCGGGAGCTGTCGCAACTGGTGGCCGACTACTTGCGGCGGCCGAACCTGAAGGCCTTGCCCGAAGGTCAACGTCACCTGATCTCGCTGGTTCTGTGGAAGCTGCTGGCGTCTTCCACCCACGCGATCGCCGGTGCGATGGAGACGATGGCAACCCGACTGCAGCATGCGCTGGACAACGATCCGGAGCTGCAGGATCTCAGTGAGAGTCTGGACGAAGACTACGAATCACTGGACGAAGTTGCCGAGGAGTGGGACGTCGACTCGTCCGATTCGCTAAACGTTGCCGAAGAGCGCGAAGCCATCGCAGCAGAGATCGATGAGCTCCTGCGCTTCAAGACACTGGCCGCCAGCATCCGCGACAACGCCAAGGGCAGCGCCTTGCTGATCGCCCTGTCGCGCGCCTTCCTCGAACTCGATCGCCTGAAGGCGCCACGCAAGGCGATCATCTTCACCGAATCGCGTCGCACCCAGAACTATCTGCTCAGCCTGCTGGAATCCACCCCCTACGGCGACGGCATCGTCCTGTTCAACGGCAGCAACAACGATTCCAGGGCGCAAGCCATCTACAAGGACTGGATAGAGAGGCACAAGGATAGTGACCGGATCACCGGTTCCAAGACAGCCGACACCCGCGCAGCCCTGGTCGAGCACTTCAAGGAACGCGGCACGGTGATGATCGCCACCGAAGCCGGCGCCGAAGGCATCAACCTGCAGTTCTGCTCGCTGGTCATCAACTACGACCTTCCCTGGAATCCGCAGCGCATCGAGCAGCGGATCGGTCGCTGCCATCGCTATGGTCAGAAGTACGATGTAGTCGTGGTGAACTTCGTTGATCGCAGCAACGAAGCCGACGCGCGTGTCTACGAGTTGCTGGCGCAGAAGTTTCAGCTCTTCGAAGGCGTCTTCGGCGCAAGTGACGAGGTGCTCGGCGCCATCGGCTCGGGCATAGATTTTGAACGGCGTATCGGCGACATCTACCAGAACTGCCGAGAACCCAACCAGATCCGTGCGAGCTTCGAGCAGCTCCAACTCGATCTTTCCGGCGAGATCAGCGACGCGATGGTGAAGACCCGCCAGATCCTGCTGGAGAACTTTGACGAGGAAGTCCAGGAGCGGCTGCGACTGCGTGCCGCGGACAGCCAGGCAACCCGCAGTCGACACGAATGCCTCCTGATGGACTTGACTCGTGCTGAACTCGCGGCGTTTGCGAGCTTCGACGATCATGGCTTCGTACTGCGGAGACTGCCCACGCCCGAACCGACTGGCGCACCGCTCGGCCGCTACGAGCTACCGCGACGCAGCGGCAATTCCCATCTCTACCGCATCGGTCACCCGCTGGCCGAGTGGGTCGCACTTCGGGCCAAGAGCCGACCGCTCGCAGCGGCAAAGTTGGTGTTTGACTACGACGCATACGGCACCCAGATAAGCACTTTGTTGCCCTATCGGGGCAAGACCGGCTGGCTCGCCGTCAACCTGCTCACCGTGCATGCGCTGGGCGAACAGGAGCAACATCTGATCATTGTAGCGTCAACGGATAATGGCGCGATCCTGTGTGAAGACGATCCCCACAAACTCATGCGTCTGCCAGCACAGTCCCACTCCTCAACGCTCTTCAGCTCGACCCACCCGGCGCTGACCGCCGATATGGAGAATCGAAAAGCTGAGTTGTTGCGCACAATCAACGTGCGCAACCTCGGCTACTTCGAGCAGGAAGTGAAAAAGCTGGATGCCTGGGCCGACGACCTGAAGCTGGGACTGGAGCAGGAAATCAAGGAGATCGACCGGCAGATCAAGGATGTACGCCGCACAGCCGCAACCTCGCCGACGCTGGAAGAGAAGCTCTCGTGGCAGAAGCAGCAGCGGGAACTGGAGGGCAAGCGCAGCAAGCTGCGCCGCGAGCTGTTTGTCCGGCAGGACGAAGTCGAAGCGCAGCGCAATGATTTAATCAACCAATTGGAAGGGCAGCTCCTGCAGCAAGTCGAGGAGCGTACGCTGTTCACTGTGGAGTGGGAGCTGGTGTAGTGGGTGACCAAGTAGCTGATTTAGACATGGGCTTGACCAAGCTGCGCTAGAAGCAAGCTGAGAACTGAGGAGCGCAATGTATGGCCAGCGGAAAATTACTGCGGCAACTTATCAAATCGGGAACGCTGGGCGATGCTTCAGGATTTCGCGCGGCATCCGAGGCAGTGATCAAGGAAGAACGAGAGAAGAACCATCATCTGCTCGCAAATGACCTTGAGCGCTTGCTTTACGGCGATCAGGCAACCGCTAGCAACAGTCTGCGCAATCTGAGTACGTTGGCCAACTTGCCGACCAACAAAGACAACGACCTCGCGCTGCTGGAAGAACGTGCCGTGATCCGCGAGGAGAAGGACATCATTCTCTCTGATGCTTCGCAGTCGGCACTTGAAGAAGTCCTGATGGAGCACAATCGGGCGGACGTGCTCCGGTCGTATGGCCTGCAACCGGCGCGGAAGCTCTTGTTTTGCGGCCCCCCGGGCTGCGGCAAGACGCTGGCCGCAGAGGTCATCGCGCACTCCCTGTCCATGCCCCTCATTCTCGTTCGACTGGACTCGGTCATCTCATCGTTTCTGGGGGAGACGGCCGCAAATTTGCGAAAAGTGTTCGACTACATCGCAACGAATCCCGTGGTTGCCTTGTTCGACGAATTCGACGCGCTGACGAAGGATCGTGGCGATAGTGCCGATCATGGTGAGCTAAAGCGTTCCGTAAATGCCGTATTGCAGATGATGGATGGCTATCGAGGTGAGAGCATCCTGGTTGCCACCACAAACTACGAATCGTTGTTGGACAAGGCGGTGTGGCGGCGCTTCGATGAGGTTGTGCGCTTCGAAATGCCGAATTTGGAGCAGATCAAACGCCTGCTGGCACTGAAGCTCGGCGGTGTCCGCCGCAATTTCGAGCCCGCCGACGGCCAGGTGGCATCCCTATTCAAGGGCATGTCGCACGCCGACATCGAGCGGGTTCTGCGGCGCTCTGTCAAAGAGATGGTCCTGTCTGGCCGTGAGTTCCTGGAGAAGAGCCACCTCGACACCGCACTTGCGCGTGAGTATCGCCATCAGAGCTAAGGGATGCAGGGGCAGGCATGGACTATGAACACTTGAGATTGGGTCGAGAAGAGCTTCTGACGGATCGACATCGGCGGCAAGATAAGCGCCCCCGTTTTCAGCCTGCAGATCCTAAAGCACACGGTTCCGCGCTGGCTGGACGGCTTGGTCAGGCCCGGCAACGTGCGACAGCAGAGGACATCGGCGGATTCGACGAGCGCAAGCTCTTGAAGATTCGGCTGCGAGCTGGGGACAAGAGCGTGCCCCGCTTCGACCTCATTCCCGGCGTGGAGATCGTCAGTCAGGAGGACGAATCCATTGTGCTGGCATTCGCCACGGACAACGGCTTAACTGAATTCGAGAGCCGCTTGGCCACCCTTGCACGTGACGGCGTTGTTACACGCAAGGAACTGATCTACGTCATTGAAGACTTCGACCATTGGACACCCCAAGACCGTACCGGCGCAGCTTTGAATGAGCAGGGGTTCCCAGGCACGCCAGCCTTCATGCTCGACGTCGAACTATGGCCCCAGGAGCGGCAGGACAGGCGTCTGGAAATGGTGAGCGCTTTTCTCGACTGGTTACAAGCACAAGGCATTGAGCGACTTGATGACGTCCGGCAACCTTCGCTCGTCATGGCCCGTGTGCGCTGCAACCGTGCGCAGGCCGAGCAGATCTTGCACCATCGCGATGTGCGCACAGTCGACCTGCCGCCCCGCTTGGGCGTGGCCGTACAACTTCTTCACACTGACATAAATCAGTTTCCTCCGATCGCCCCACCTTCTGACGATGCTCCGTCGATCGCCGTTCTAGATTCTGGCCTGACGCGTGGACACGCGCTACTTGGCGCAGCAGTCGGCGACGCGCAGGGCTACCTCGCACCGAATCGAAGTCCAGATGACACCACGCCACACTGGCACGGCACCTTCGTAGGTGGGCTTGCCGGTGATATACAGAGTCTCGTTCAGCAAGGGCAGTTCGTCGCGCAGCTTCGCCTTTTCTCCGGCAAGGTTTTCGAAGACAACGGGCAAAACCAAACCGAGTTCGTCGAAAAGGCCGTCGAGGAAGCTGTGCGCGACCTGCATGCGCAATATGGTTGCCGGGTCTTCAATCTCAGCTATGGCGACCTGAACAAGGTCTACGATGGCCGGCATGTGCGCGGGCTCGCATACACGCTGGATCGGCTGACGCGTGAGCTCAACGTCCTGTTCGTAGTACCAGCGGGCAATTTACTGTTGTCGCAGTTGCCAGCCGATACACGCGCGAGCTACCCGGAGTACCTGCTCGAAGGCGACGCTCGACTGCTGGACCCCGCCACATCGCTCAACGCCTTGACCGTTGGCGGATTGAGCCTGAATGAGACAACACGTAATGCACAGCGTCATCCCAACACGATTGAAGACAACGTATTGGCACGGGCACAGCAGCCGTTTCCATTGACGCGCGGCGGCCCTTCTGCGAGCGGCGCCATCAAGCCTGACGTGGTGGCGCATGCCGGCAACATCGCTTTGCGGCGCACCGGAGGTGGCACTGACCATGCTGGTCTGGGAGTAGTGTCGCTCAACGGCGGATTTGCATTGGGGCAGTCGTTCAAGGAAGACATCGGCACCAGCTACGCCGCACCCCAAGTCGCCCACCAAGTCTCGCGGCTACTGACCGAAGTGCCCGACGCCTCGCCTAGCCTCCTGCGTGCACTGGTCGGCGCCCATGCCCGCTGGCCGCAAGCCTGCGAAGCGCTGTTGAACCCAGGCAACAATGCTACAGGCCGCGACAAACTCCTACGACTCGTCGGGTATGGGCGCGTGGACGATACTGGCCTCTTCCGCTCACTTGACCACACGGTCACCGTGCTCGCCGAAGAGCAAGTCGGCAACGACCAACACCACTTTTTTGAATTGCCTTTACCAGCGAACTTCTGGGACGGTCGCCGCCGCACCCGTGAGGTCACCGTCGCGCTAGCCTACAGCCCTGCCGTGCGCACCACGCGGCTGGATTACCGCAGAGCCAAACTTTGGTTCCACCTGGTCACGGCTGGCAGTCTGGATGAGGTCACCCAAGCCTACCGGCGCAATCGGGAAGAAGGTATGGGTGAACGCGTCTACGGCCGCTGGATACCCAACGATACCCGCAAGAACGGCACCTTGCAGGTCTCTCGATGGTGCTTTAAGCAAACGTTGGCCAACGCACACAAGGTGTTCGTCGTTGTGACCCGACAAGACAGTGCATGGGCTCAAGACGAGCACAAAGCCGAGGCGGAGCCCTATGCCCTCGCCGTCGTGCTGGCAGATCGAGAGCAAGCCAACGCTCAGCTCTACGCTCAGGTTCGGGCGACGCTACAAACTCGTGCCCAGGTACGAGCGCGTGCGCGCGTTTAAGAACTGTGTAAGAACTCAGGAACAGTGAATGAGCAAACAAAAGCTGGAACTCACCTGGATCGGGAAGGAGAAGCGACCGAAGTTAGAGCCGCGCATCCTGCTCGACGATCCAGAGAAGTCCTACCATGCCAAGCATCGCGTGTCGAACAACGACGTCTTCGACAATCGGCTGATCTTTGGGGACAACCTGTTGGCACTCAAATCGCTGGAAGCGGAGTTCTCGGGCCAGGTGAAGTGCGTGTTTATCGACCCACCGTACAACACCGGCAGTGCGTTCACGCATTACGACGACGGGCTGGAGCACTCGATCTGGCTGGGGCTGATGCGCGACCGACTGGAGATTATCAGGCGCTTGTTGTCGGAAGACGGCTCGTTATGGATCACAATTGATGACAATGAATGTCACTACCTAAAGGTATTGTGCGACGAGATATTTGGGCGATCAAACTTCGTTGCGTCCATGGTTTGGGAGAAGGATAGCGGCCGCAAGAACGACACTGACGTTTCTTCGTCGCACGACTATGTCCTCCTGATTGCGCGCAATCGATATGTCTGGCGAAAGACTCGCAATATGCTTGATCGGTCGGAGGACCAACTCAAGCGATATCAAAATCCAGACAACGACTATCGCGGTCCATGGCGGCAGGGCGCAGATGGCACCGCAAAGAGCGGTGGCGAAAGTTTGCTGTATCCCATTACGCTGCCTTCAGGTCGGATAGTTACACCTCCAAGTGGCAATTTCTGGCGCTTTAGCCGTGCAACATTTGATACAGCACTCGCCGAGGGGCGCGTTTATTTCGGCAAGGATGGGAATCGGCTTCCCGTCATTAAGAAATATCTCTCGGACATTCAGGAAGGAGTCGTTCCTAAGACTTGGTGGCCGGCCGAGGAAGTTGGATCGAACCAGGAAGCTCGTCGAGATCACTTGCGGAAGCTCTTGCCGGACATTGAGCCGTTCGCCACCCCTAAACCCGAACGCCTGCTAAAGAGAGTTCTGGAGATCGCCACCAACCCTGGCGACCTTGTCCTCGACTCCTTCGCAGGCTCAGGCACTACTGGCGCAGTCGCTCAGAAAATGGGTCGCCGCTGGATCATGGTCGAACTGGGCAAGCACTGCCACACCCACATTATCCCGCGCCTGAAGAAGGTGATCGACGGCGAAGATCCCGGCGGCATTTCCAAGTTAGTGAACTGGCAGGGCGGCGGCGGTTTCCGTTACTACCGACTTGCCCCCAGCCTGATCGTCAATGATCGCTGGGGCAATCCGGTCATCAATCCCGAGTACAACGCGACGCAACTGGCCGAGGCCCTGGCCAAGCTGGAAGGATTCACCTACGCACCCTCGGAAACACGCTGGTGGCAGCATGGCCATTCCAGCGAGCGTGATTTCATTTACACCACCACGCAGAATCTGTCCGCGGAGCAGTTGCAGGCGCTTTCCGATGAGGTCGGTCCGGAGCGGAGTCTGCTGGTGTGCTGCGCCGCCTACCACGGAGTCACCGCCGCGTCGGCGGCGGAGCGTTGGCCAAACCTGACCCTGAAGAAGATCCCGCGGATGGTGTTGGCCCGCTGCGAATGGGGCAAGGACGACTACAGCCTGAACGTGGCCAATTTGCCGATGGCTGAACCCGAGAACACCGGAGCAGCGCCCCCGGGAGATCGGGGCAAGAATACGCGCGGGAGAGCATCCCTCCCCGACTCGGGACAGGGCCATCTGTTTGGGGAGACCGAGTGATGAATACTCGTGCACTGCACGCGGTCACAGGCCGCTTGTCGCTCCGTCCGCCCCAGGCAGAATCGCTCAACAAGCTCGCGCGCGCGCTCGACGCCGCGCCATCGTTGTTGGCTCACGAGCGGGACGTTACCGCCATCTTGTCGACCCTGAAGGCCGAGTTCAGCACGCTGGAGGACTTCGAGCGCGAGTTTCCGTCGCTGTGTTTCGCCCTGGCCACGGGCGTGGGCAAGACGCGCTTGATGGGGGCATTCATCACCTACCTGCACCTGGCGCACGGCATCAACAATTTCTTCGTGCTTGCGCCCAACTTGACGATCTACAACAAGCTCATCACGGACTTCACGCGTAACACGCCGAAGTACGTCTTCAAGGGGATCGCCGAGTTCGCGCAGCAACCGCCGTTGATCATCAATGGAGATAACTACGACCAGACGGGCGCCGCGGTGGACGATCAGCCACGTGGCTTTGCCCATGATGTGCGCATCAACATCTTCAACATCTCCAAGATCAATTCCGAGGTTCGCGGCGGCAAGGAGCCAAGGATCAAGCGAATGCGTGAGGTCCTTGGCGACAGCTACTTCAACCACCTGGCAAGCCTGCCGGACCTGGTTCTGCTGATGGACGAGTCGCACCGCTATCGGGCCAGCGCCGGGGTGCGTTCGATCAATGAATTGAAGCCGCTCTTCGGGCTTGAACTCACCGCGACGCCGTTCACGGAGTCGACCAAGGGACCGGTTCCGTTCAAGAACGTTGTCATGGACTACCCCTTGGCACGCGCCATGGAGGACGGATTCGTCAAGGAGCCGGCTGTGGTCACCCAGCGCGACTTCGACGCCCAGGCGCACAGTCCGGCGGAGCTGGAGCGGGTCAAGCTGCAGGACGGTATTCGCCTGCACGAACTCACCAAGGCCGAGCTACTGACCTACGCGCACGAGAACGACGCGGCAGTGGTCAAGCCCTTCATGCTGGTCATCGCACGCGACACGACTCACGCCGCGCAGCTGCTTCAGCTCATGGAATCAGACAGCTTCTTCGAAGGACGCTACCGGGGCAAGGTGATCCAGGTCGATTCCAGTCGAACTGGTGCGGAAGAAGAGAAGATGATCCAGGCACTGCTGAACGTGGAGAGCCGCGATGAACCCACCGAGATCGTCATCCACGTCAACATGCTCAAGGAAGGTTGGGACGTCACCAACCTGTACACCATCGTGCCGCTCCGCGCCGCCAATGCGCGCACACTGATCGAGCAGTCCATCGGCCGCGGTTTGCGCCTGCCCTATGGCAAGCGCACGGGCGTTGAGGCAGTCGACCGCCTCAATATCGTCGCGCATGACAAGTTCCAGGAAATCATCGACGAGGCCAATCGCGGCGACTCGCCGATCCGGCTCAAATCGGTGATCCTCGATGCGCCGGGACCGGACGACCGCAAGACCAGCCTTCAGGTGGAATCCAGTCTGGGCAGTCGCATTGGGTTGCCGTCAGGTACAGATCGGGCATTCGGGATCGATCTGACCGCCCCAGCACCGGAGTATTTGCCCGTACCCATCTTTGAGACGGACGCGGAGCTCAAGGCTGCGAAGACCGTGCTTGAGGTCATCGGTGACTACGAGGTTCGTCGGCGGCTCGTGCCGACCAGTAGCGCGTTGCTGATGCCGGACATCCAGAAGCAGATCGTCGCCGAGGTAGAACAGCGCATTCCCAGTGCAACCCGTGACCTTCTCGACGACGATGCGCCGGCGGGTGGCGGCGTTGATCTGCAGGCACTCGTGGCCAAGACGACACAGGTCTATGTGGAGTCCACGGTCGATATACCGCGCATCACCGTGGTGCCGAAGGGAGAAGTAACGACCGGATTTCATCCCTTCAGACTCGACACCTCCGGCATGAACTTCCAGCCAGGCGACCGCGAACTGATCGGCCACACCCTGCGCACCAACACCACCTTTGCTGTCAGCGCTGGCGAATTGGCGCGCCAGCGGCGACTCGAGGACTACGTGGTTCATGCCCTGCTCGACTACGAGGACATCGACTACTACGCCCACTCTGGTCTGCTCTACGATCTGGCTGGTCAAGCGCTCGGGCACCTACGCGGATATCTGACTGAGGAAGACGCAGAACTCGTCCTAGCCCAACATGGCCGAACCATCGCCCGCGCCGTGCACGCGCAGATGATGAGTCACTTCTGGGAAAAGGCTACGGTCTACGACGTACAGGTCGCACGCGGCTTCACCGCGCTTCGCCCATGCAGCTACACCGCCACCGCCGGCCAACCCGTACACAACTACCGCGAGACCGTCAGCGAGACCAGCAAGATAAAACAGATGCTGTTCGGTGGCTTCACTCGCTGCCTGTATCCGATCCAGAAATTCAACGCAGACACCGAGCGCCGCTTCGCCGTAATCCTGGAACGCGATGCGCTGAAGTGGTTCACGCCCGCGAAGGGTCAGTTTCAGATCTACTACAAGCTTGGCACCCAGCAACTGGAATACATCCCGGATTTCGTCGCCGAGACCGAGGACTGCATCTACCTGGTCGAGACCAAAGCCAACAGTGCAATGCAAGACGAAGCCGTTCGGGCAAAGACCGACGCCGCGGTGGAATGGTGCAAGCATGCGAGTGAGTACGCGAAGGCCGTCGGCAGCAAGCCTTGGCTGTATTTGCTGATTCCGCATGACGAAGTGCTGGAATCAAAGCGGTTGACTGACTTCAGAAAATTCAGAAGATCGCATCTATCGTGAAGCGCGATTTTGAATACATGTCGGGACTTGTCGAACGCTTTTTCAAGCAGGCGCGTATCGGTGGCTCTCTGAGAATCATAAAAGAACAGGAGATTACAGGCTGGGAAGTCTGGCTGCAGATCGAGTTTGCATATTATCTCAGCAAACTGGAGTCGCCTCCGGAATGGTGGCGAGAGTATTCCGTTGACTTTGACCGCCGCATGGAAAAGCTCCGCGGTTTCTGCCGACCTGATTTCATCATCAGGAAGCGGGGCTGGAGAGAAGATCGCTACGCCGCTTTGGAAATGAAGCAGCATCCGGATGCAGGTCACTGCTACAACAACATGATGGTCGACATCATCAAGATGAGCAAAGCGAAAGCTTCCTCGCTAGACATCAGGTCGCTGTGGGTCTTGGGTGTCCATGAGCGCAGATCGAAGCCGGAATTGCGTGAAATGGTTGAAACGCGCTTCAGCAACAAGGGGTTTGATGCTCCCGGTGATCACGTGCTGATCAAGTACATACCCGGTTGCAATTTCGCTTATACGTTGTTCTAGGAGGCTGCTCCGAGGCATACACTTCGTTCGGACGTTGGTGTAGACTAGACGAACGCTCAAGGACCGAGGAAGCCTCTCCGTGTTCACTCGAAAGTGGTTAAGGCTTAGTGTCTGTGCCCAGTGCGATGGCGCTCGCCGCCATTGGCCACTCGCATCGTGATTAAGCCTTGCGCAGGCCAGATCTCCACTGCTGAGCGTTCTGAAGTCGTTTGACCAGGCAAGTAATCGATCGTGCCACCGTCGGTTTGTCATTTGGCATTCAGGCTGTCAAGAGCGCGTCGAGGCGAATTGGGGATGGGGCTGTCGGACGGATACATTCGACAGCCGATACGATCGCAAACCGATCCGACCACACCATCGCTACGACACAAAAGTGGAAAGACACCCCGAAAATTCACGCGTCCGTACGACAAACAATTCGGCAGGGCGTACGGCTGGAATTGGGCGCGCAACAGCCGCGATCCCCAGGAGTCTTGGCTTAGGTTTCAGCAGCTTGTCAACCTCATCGTCTGACGGCCCACTGAATTTTCTTAATATGTAGCCTAGAATCCGACGCACTTGTTCTCCCCGTAAGCAAAATGGTTACTTCAGATTATACAATCATCGACCTGACGCCTTAGAGTCCGCGAGGAGGTCAAAGACGGCACGGCACGGCCTGTCTTCTTACGGGATCTACTGTTCTCGCGAAACCAGCTCCAGTAAATACTTCGCCAGATTCGGGTCATCAATCGCTAGTCGATCAATACATGTCCGACCATAAGAGTCCGTGAGAAACGCCTGCGCACCGCGGCTTACGAGCAGATCAACCATAGGGATGGAAGCAGCGAACATAAGAGGGAGCACACCAGAATCTAAGCGTCCAGAAACCGGCGATAGTAAATCGTGGCTTTCATTGACTTTCGCACCTGCATCTATCAATGCTTGTACAGCTAACGTATCCCCCTCCTTTACAGCAAAAACTATTGGAGATACTCCATAGACATTTCGAGTGTTCACGATCGATGGATGACGTTCTACGATGCGCTCCAACGAGGAAATTTTGCCAGAAGCGATAGCCTGAATGATTCGATCAAATTCGCTTAGCACTTTTAGAATCTCTTCATTATTGAAGACATCATCATTGAGGGCATCAAGAGCCTTACCGCATAAACCGTCGCAGCCGCGGCTGCGCGGTACTTTCCACAACAAGCCCCGTGTTTTCGTGGGAGGCCTCCCCAGTACTAAACAGACTCCGACGCAATCATGTCCTGAATCGACGCCAATAGCCGCGCCTTCGCCCACGTCATGAAGTCTAGAAAAGTTGGAAATGCGACATCATCGGAAAAGCTATATAACACTATTTCGCCAGATGATCCAAGCAAAACGAACTCTCTGGCATCAGGTTCACTTAGAACCAGATAGGTACCTAAAGACTCAATCCATCGAGAAAGACTTTCTACGCCCGCAGACCCGCCTAGTGCATCGTGGAAGGCTGCCGGGAATTTGTACTTGAATTGACCAAGGGACGCCAATCCGGCGATGCCGATGCTAAATGTCCCGATCCCGAGGTTCCAGCCATCCGAGACTCGGTAGAAGCTTTCCAGTTCGTCGTTCTTATCGACTACACCATTTCCATATAAATCATTAAAGGATAGACCCAGAGGCCTTCGGATGGAAAACACGTCAGGATCGGGGAGACCTAGATTTCTCCAGGGCAGCAGATTCTCGTCATGCAGGCGAATGACTTCATCTCGCCAGTCGTCGAGAAAATTCTTCCAGTTCATTTTCATCTCCCATTCACTCCACACGCATGCCCTGTACTTGAGTCTGTTACCTGAACCACAAATGCACTTTCGAGGCCGATCGTATTGGGAACGATTTTGCAGTCAGCATAGAAGGCCTTGAGTCTTGCTCCAACAGAACGGTTCTGACTCAGATCAACTGGTTTGATTGAGACTCTCTGAGCCAAATAGTTTGCCTTACCACCCTCCCACATTGCGGCCATTGGAAACTCGTCGCAGTCCTTTCCAGTGCCTTCGCCAGAAAGCCCCTTCCCACACTTACCCTTTACCAAGTTAGTTCGTAGCCAATCCCGACTGTGCTCTGGTCGTATTCTATGGAAAATCAGCTTAATATGGAGCTTAGAGTACGCTTCAACAACGTGGTCGTGAACATCTGGATGACTCCCACGTCCCACGAAGAAAATCGGGGGCGATTCCTCGTCATCTGTGGGACGCGAGAAAAATATAGCGTAACCAACGGCAGCGAATGCAGCAGCTCTGAGAGCCTTCTTGATAAATGGTTTTACGACCACGGCAACTAACACCTGCCTCGCGATTGCGTTGTTTATCGCGGTCATCATTCCAGGCAATGCAAAATTCCCGCTCGGATCGACGAACCCCACCGGATCCCCGTTCGCATACAAATACTTATGCAGCGTCACCGGGTTGGCGCTGTTCCCCATCCAAGAATCCATCCCCACAAACCGCCCCGCCCCCGGATCCATATACCGGGCCCGCAGGTAGTACCACCCCAACTCCTCGTCCAACTGCTCACCCGTGTACTGGTACGGGTTCTCGGTCGCGTGGCTGTTGTTGCCGCTGGTGCCGGCAGGGTCTTCGGTGCCGAAGGCGGTGTAGGCGTAGCGGTCGGTGATGGCGCCGGTGTCGTCGCTCAGCGCGCGGGTGGTGCCCAGGCCGTCGTAGTGGTAGACGTGGGTGCTCGCCAGGCCGACGTGTAGCCGGGTCTGGCTGATCAGGTCGTCGCCATGGAGATACAGGGCTTGTGCTTCCAGCGCCCCGAAGGGCTGGCCTGGCGTGGTGGCGGCGCCCCACTCTTCCAGCACCTGCGCGTAGGCCTGATTCGGGTCGACCAGGTACTC